>JALUWE010000573.1 GCA_027019845.1 Anaerolineales bacterium
TTCAGTATTCAGGGGGCAGTTTGGGGGTAAAATAGGTCATAGCTTTTTACGGAGTAAGGAGAAAGAAGTAAGGAGAAAGAAGTAAGGAGTAAGGAGTTTACCGTCTCAACGTCTAATGTCCCAACGTTCAACATTCCAGCATTCACGTTCCAACCACCCTCCCATGCCCATTCTCGACCCTCACACGCTCGAATTTTTCAGCCGCAGCGCGGCACAAACGCGGCGTGTCGGGATGCGCCTGGGAGAGCTGCTGCACCCAGGGCACGTCATTCACTTGATCGGCGACCTGGGTGGCGGCAAAACCACCTTTGTCCAGGGGGTGGCTGCCGGATGGGGCACGCTCGATCCGGTCTCCAGCCCCACGTTCGTACTGGTCAACGTCTATCGCCACCCGAACGGCGGGCGGCTGTACCACCTGGACGCCTACCGCCTGCAAGACGCCTCCGAAGCCGAAGCCCTCGACCTGGACACCATGATCGCTAGCGGCCCCCTGGTGGTAGAATGGGCTGACCGCATCCAGGCCGCGCTGCCCGAAGAACGCCTGCGCATCCAGTTCCGCTGGATCGACGACGAACAACGCGCCATGCAGTTTTCCGCCCTCGGCACGGCGTATGAGGATTTGCTGGAAGACTTCCGGCAAAAGGTGTATGCCGTTTGAATTTCATCGGCAATCGAGAATCACAAACTGTACCCCCATGCTCCTCGCCCTCGACACTTCCACCCGCCGCATTGGTGTTGCCCTGTACGACGCCGCACAGGTGCTCTTCGAGACCATGTGGACCAGCAACTTCCACCACACCGTCGAACTGGCCCCCGCGGTGCAGCGCGCCCTCCGACACGCGGGCCGCTCGATGGACGACGTCCAGGCCGTGGCGGTCGCGGTGGGCCCAGGATCGTTCACCAGCCTGCGCAGCGGCCTGGCATTTGCCAAAGGGCTGGCACTGGCCCGCAGCCTGCCGCTGATCGGCGTGCCCAGCCTGGATTTCCTCGCCGCCTCCCAGCCGGTTTCCAGCGATTACCGCCTGGCAGCCGTGCTGGAGGCTGGCCGCAAACGGCTGGCGGTCGGCTGGTACGAGTGTGTGGAGGCAGCCTGGCAGCCCACCGGCAGACTCGAACTGCTCACCGCGGCGGGGCTGTCGCAAAAAATCCGGCAGCCTACCTGGGTGTGCGGCGAGCTGGACGAAAGCGCGCGCGCCCTCTTGCGGCGCAAATGGAAAAACGTGCGCCTGGCCTCCCCCGCGCAGTCCCAACGCCGCCCCGCGTTCCTGGCCGAACTGGCCTGGGCGCGCCGGCAGGCCGGAAAACTGGACGACCCGGCTACCCTCTCGCCCATCTACCTCTCGCAAAGCAGCCCATAATGATGGGTAAAATCTTCCTGCATCGTGTGGTAGTAGACCTGTGAGGTCTCAAAATGCCGCTTCGCACTGACAGGATGGGAATGTGTCTGAAAAAATCTCTGCGCCTTTGCGCCTCTGCGTTGAAACGCCGTGCCCCTGAGCAGCTACATAAAACAAAAATGATCTGTGCCACTCTGTGAAATCTCCGCCCATACGCTGCGTCACCCCTCCCCCTCCCATGTCCCAACACCCTTCCCGCCCCCGCTCATCGATCATCGATCCCCGAGCACCATCCAGCCCGTGCGCGCGGGGAATTCACTCCAACCCCCCAACATTCATCCGCCCCATGCGCGCCGAGGATTTGCAGGCTGTGCACCAAATCGACCAGCTTTCGTTCCCCTGCCCCTGGCCGCTGGCAACCTACCGCTATGAATTACACGAAAACCCCCTGGCGCGGCTGTGGGTGGCGGAGGTGCGGGCTGATTTGTCTGAGTTGTCTGACTTGTCTGAGTTGTCTGATTTGCCGGGTATCCAGGAAATCCGTGCCCCAACATCTTTGCCACTCAATGCCCCAAACGACCGGGCAACAACCCAGCCCCCCAACCCACATTCGCGCAAATTCGTGCCATTCGATGCCAAAATCGTCGCCGCGCTGGCGGCCTGGCAGGTGCTGGACGAGTTCCACATCGCCTCCCTCGCCGTTCACCCGGACTACCGCCGCCAGGGCATCGCCAGCCAGTTGCTCCGCCACGCGCTGAACGAGGCCGCCAAAAGCGGGGCGCGAGTGGCACACCTGGAAGTGCGCCGCGGCAACCGCGCGGCCCGTACCCTGTACGCCCGCTTCGGCTTCCAGGAAGTCGGCCTGCGCCGCGGCTACTACCGCGACAACCGCGAAGACGCAGTGTTGATGACGCTCTCGATGGGAGGGGATGGGTAATTGGATATTGGGTATTGCATCCTGAGCGGATGGCGAATGGAATTCGCTCGTAGTCGAAGGATGGGTAATTGGTAATTGGTAATTGGGTAATTGGGTAATTGGGTATTGGTGTACTCCCTACTCCCTATCCCTATCCCTATCCCTATCTACCCCCTCCCCCTATGGTAAAATGCCGCCCGTTCGGATCGATTTCCGTCTGAAAACCGAGAAAAGAGATGTCACAAGAACAATGGATTGAAAAACTCGCCAACCGCAGCGCCAAAGTGGCCGTCATGGGGCTGGGCTACGTCGGCCTGCCCCTGGCCGTCATCTTCGCCGAAGCCGGATTCACCGTTACCGGCATCGACCCCGATGAACGCAAAGTCCGCGCCCTCAACCAGGGCACAAGCTACATCCCGGACGTACCCACCCGGCAGGTCGCGCCGCTGGTCGAAGCCGGAACATTGCGCGCCACCACTGACTTCTCGGTATTGCAACACGCCGACGCGGTCAGCATCTGCGTGCCCACCCCGCTGCGCAAAACCGGCGACCCCGACCTGTCCTTCATCATCGAAGCCACCGAACAACTGGCCGAACACCTGCACCCCGGCATGGTCGTGGTGCTCGAATCCACCACCTACCCCGGCACCACCCGCGAACTCATGCTGCCCACCCTCACCCAGCACAGCAACCTGAAGGTGGGCGAAGACTTCTTCCTGGCCTTCTCCCCCGAACGCGTCGACCCGGGCCGCTCCGACTGGACCACCCTCAACACCCCCAAAGTGATCGGCGGCATCACCCCGCAATGCGGCAAAATGGCCGCCGCCTGGTACGGCCAGGCCCTGGAAACCATCGTGCCCGTCAGCTCCACCGAAACCGCGGAGATGACCAAACTGCTCGAAAACACCTTCCGCATGGTCAACATCGGCCTGGTCAACGAAATGGCCCTGATGTGCGACCGCCTGGGGATCGACGTCTGGGAAGTGATCGAGGCCGCGGCCACCAAACCCTTCGGCTTCATGAAATTCACCCCCGGCCCCGGCCTGGGCGGGCACTGCATCCCCATCGACCCGCTCTACCTCTCCTGGAAACTCAAATCCCTCAACTACACCGCCCGCTTCATCGAGCTGGCCTCCGAAATCAACACCGGAATGCCCCGCCACGTGGTCAACAAAATCCAGGATAGCCTCAACGACCACCGCAAACCGCTCAAAGGCAGCCGCGTGCTGGTGCTCGGCGCAGCCTACAAGCCCGACGTGGACGACCTGCGCGAATCCCCGGCCCTGGACGTGATCGGCCTGCTGCTCGAAAAAGGCACCCTGGTCGAATACCACGACCCCTACATCCCGGCCATCCAACACGACGGCTGGCGACTGGAGCGCGTCCCCGACCTGATGACCGCAGTGCGCGCCGCAGACTGCGTCGCCATCATCACCGATCACAGCGTCTACGACTACCCGGCCATCCTCGAGGCCGCCCAACTGATCGTAGACAGCCGCAACGCGCTCAAAGAAGCCCGGCGGGACAACGCCAAAGTGGTGAGCATCTGATGCGTTACCTGGTCACCGGCGCGGCCGGGTTCATCGCCGCCCGCGTCTGCGAGATGCTGCTCGAACAAGGGCACGACGTGGTGGGGGTGGACAACCTGAACGACGCCTACGACGTGCGCATGAAAGAATACCGCCTGGAACGGTTACACACCCTCCCGGGGAGGCGCGCCCCGGCAGGGGAGCAGCCCCAAGCGGAGTCCCCCACCCGGCCCGGCAGGTTTACGTTCCTCCATCTCGATGTCGCCGATCGGGGGGTGATCGCCACCCTCGCAGCCCACGCGCCCTTCGACGCAGCCATCAACCTGGCCGCCCGCGCCGGGGTGCGCGCCAGCGTGCGCGACCCGTGGGCCTACGTAGACACCAACATGACCGGCACGCTCAACCTGCTCGAACTCTGCCGCCATCACGCCATCCCCAAATTCATCCTGGCCTCCACCTCCAGCATCTACGGCGAAGACGCGCCCCTCCCCACCCCGGAAACCGCGGACAGCAGCCACCCCCTCCAGCCCTACGCGGCCAGCAAAAAAGGCGCCGAGGCCATGGCGCACGCCTACCACTACCTGTTCGGCATCGACGTCACCGTGGCGCGCTTCTTCACCGTCTACGGCCCGGCTGGCCGGCCCGATATGTCCGTCTTCCGCTTCATCCGCTGGATCAGCGAAGGCGAACCCCTGCGCCTGAACGGGGACGGCACCCAATCGCGCGGCTTTACCTACGTGGACGACATCGCCCGCGGCGTGATCCTGGCCCTCCAGCCGCTCGGCTTCGAGATCATCAACCTGGGCGGCCACGAAAACATCACCATCAACGGCCTGATCGCGCTGATCGAACGCCTGGTGGGCAAAAAAGCCATCATCGAACGCCACCCCTTCCCCCAGGCCGACATGAAAGCCAACCTGGCCGACGTGACCAAAGCGCGGCAATTGCTCGGCTGGCAGCCGCGGGTCAACCTGGAAGAAGGCCTGCGCCGCACCATCGACTGGTATTTTTCAGAACGCGCGTGGGCGAGGGAGTTGAAGGTTTGAGCGGGGAGGAGGGCGGTCAGGGTAGGGTAAAAAGGTAAACAGGGGAGAGAGGGAAAAACTGGTACCAGCCTTTTGGCGATACACCCGCCCCGCCTCCTCGCACCGCTCCCCAGCGGAACATAGATGGCCAGATGGTTCGCCGGTTGTGTTAGAATTGCTTTATCTGGCGGCCTTTTCATGGTCACCCCAACGCCCCTCCCCCCATGCTCCCCCGTCTGCTCGACAACCCCCTTCTGCGCCGGGTGCTGAAGAATTCGGCCTACCTGTTCAGCGCATCCGGGATCGCCATCGCCATCGGTTTCTTCCAAAACCTGCTGGTCGCCAACCTGCTGGGGGTCACGCTGTTCGGCATTCTGGGCGGGGTGGTCAAATTCACCAGCGTGGTCAACAAACTGGCCTCCTTCCGCATGAATGAGCTGGTGGTCAAATACGTGGGCCAGTATGTGGAGGAGGGCGATCTTCCCAGAGCCGCGGCAGTGTTCAAACTGGCCGCGCTGTTCGAGACGCTCAGTTCCGTAGTCTCGTTCGGTCTGATCTTTCTGCTTGCGCCGCTGGCGGCCCGCTTTCTGGCCAAAGACGTGAGCTTCGGCGATTTGTTCGCCCTCTACGGCCTGATCGTGCTGG
>JALUWE010000574.1 GCA_027019845.1 Anaerolineales bacterium
TTGATTCAAATAGAGATTTCTTTACTTCCCCGCGCCGCGGGCCCGCCGCACCCGCTCATACGCCTGGCGAATCTCATGGGTTTTCTGCGTCGCAAGCCTGATCATCTCTTCCGGCAGCCCTTTGGCAACGAGTTTATCCGGGTGATGACGGTTCATCAGCCGCCGGTAGGCTTTCTTGATTTCTTCATCACTGGCATCGCGACTGACATTGAGAAGCTGGTAGGCCCGATCAAGCTCATCTGGCGAATCGACACCAGCCCGGGACCCGAAATCCGCCTGCGAAGCCTGTACGAAATTAACCAGAATCTGAAACTCGATCGCGGAAAAACGCAGCTTGCGACAAATCCGTAACAACAGGCGTCGTTCCGCTTCATGAAGACTCCCGTCCGCAAACGCCGCATGGACCAATATCTCAATGAACATGCGCTCCAGATCGCGGCGCCCGCGAATTTCCTGTTTGAACTGCGCCAGCACCTCATCAAGAGGAAAATCCGCTTTCTTACCCTCTCGAAACAGATCAATGGCCGCCCGCCGTTGTTCGGAAGACAAATCCATCTGATCCATAATGGATTCAGCCAGGCTGATCTCATTCCGCGTGACCCGGCCGTCGATTTTGGCCAGACAGCCCATCACCGAAAAAGTCGTCGCAAAAAAAACAGCCTGAACACGCTCCCGGTCACCGCCCTGACGACCTTCCCTCCCGCCGGCCGGTGACAGGCCGGACTCACTCATGCCGCGGTCAAACATGTGGCCGGCGGCAACACCCAGCAACGCCCCGATCGGACCGGCGGACAAAAAACCAAAAGCACCGCCGAGCATCTTGCCCCACCAACTCATCCTCAGTCCTCCATCACCCACGACTTTCTTCAGCGCAACCGCCGGCAAGATTGCTGGACACACTCACAACACCATCAGAAATCACTCAACGGCTGGCCATGCCGTGCACCATCGCCCTCCACAGACCAAACTCATGGGGTTTTCATCAAAGCGACCGTCCGCCGCCCGTTCTGCACACCCTGGTTCCCGGTCCGCACTGCTCACCGGCCAACGATGGTACCAGGACAAGGGCCTGGATCATCGGAATGTGCCCGCCAGCCCGGATCCCCCCCAGCGATCTGCTGCGGCGGCGTAAGCGGCCGAATCTCCAGCCCATACCCGCCACGTCCTCCTCAACAAACCGCCCACGTCATTGGCAGCGGCCCGGCCCGGTGGTTGAAAAACGTCTCAGGAAAGCAGGAGACAAGACAGCACCCCGCACGATGCAACCTGACCATTTTCAGGTTTCAGAACGGCTCCGAATCATTCGATCACTGAATATTCAGAGCCCGCAACGCGAAAAATTTCGCTTTGCCCACTGGATCGATGGCCTGTACAGCCATCGATCCAGAACAGCCACCTCTTTGTGCCGCACGGAGCCCCCGGTCACTCCTTATCGGGTCTGGATGCTGCCTCCTCCGCGGTACCCGCCGGCGCCCCCTCGGCACCATGATCCGGGGCACCCGTCGTTTCCTCAGCAGCGCCGGAATCGTCATGAGTGTGTGGTGTCGCTGCATCGGTTTCCGGTTGGTCGCCGTGACCTTCTTCACCGGCGGCACCCGAAGCCCCGGCGGGTGATTCCGCCGGTTCGTCCTGGCTGTGCGCTTCCCCCTCCGCATGCGCATGTTCATTTTTGTCCGGCAAGGCCATCACCCCCAGACCATGACGATAAACAAGTTCTCCGCCACGCCAGGCTGTTGCTCCCAGAGCCCCCAGCCCGACAAGCATGGCCAATACAAACACGATGCTCGGCGGCCTCTCTGCACGACTTTCCCACCATCCCCACACGGACAACACGATAAACACCGCCAGCGTCCCGAACGCAAAATTCCGATGAGTGATCATCTCGAGATGGGAAGGCGTATCGTGTTCAACGGAGTTGAAGGCAATATAACCCGCCGTAACCGTACCCAAGGTGATCGCTGTGCCGAGCCATAAATTCCAATACGCAGTGGTCAAAATCTGATCTTCACGACGCCAGTCCGTCAACAGTTTCGACAGCACGAACAACACCGCCGAGATCGCCAGGAGCCCAACCGTAAAATGCACAAAGATCGGATGCCAATTCGGAATGATGAGATCAGCCATCGTTCTCCCCCAAGCTTGTTGTTATTACCCTCTCAAACTCCCTGTCCACACTTTTCGGCAACCCTCTGCTGCGGCTGGGTGAGAGTTTGAATCCCAAGGGCGGACCCGACTTACGCCTCTTCGACATACGGTTCTGAATACCGGCGTCGGCCGCCATTCCGCCCCCCCTGAATCTTCAAGCGCTTACACCCCCCGAACGATCTCCGGTGAAAAATCCGGGCCGGCAGGTCGTTCACCTTCGTCGAGGCTTCCGTGGCACCATCCCACCGCCCGACGGGAAACAGGTTGTCGCATATCGGTCGAAACGACACAAACGGCCATTGTACACTACTTGGCAGTCACTTGCCGCTTACGCCCCCGTCGTGCACGTCAAACGCCGGCTGGACGCGACCGCAGCCGCTGACTGCGCGCCAGAGCGGCCTGGAGCTTGCGCAGTTCCCGTTCTTTCCACATCACGTACAGTGCCGGAATCAATATCATCGATACCAGGGGAGCCGTGATCATCCCCCCCAGCATCGGTGCGCCAATCCGTTGCATGACCTCTGAACCGGTCCCACTGCCCAGCATGATCGGCACAAGCCCCGCAATAATGACCGCCGCAGTCATTGCTTTGGGCCGTACCCGCATCACCGCCCCCTCGATAACCGCTTCGTTCAACCCGCGTATATCTCTTGGTCTGCGCTGCCGAACCGCCTGATCCAGGTACACCAGCATGACGACCCCGAACTCCGCCGCCACACCCGCCAGCGCAATCAGACCAACGAGAACCGCCACCGACATGTTATAGCCCAGCAGATAGACAAACCAAAATGCGCCGACCAGAGCCAGCGGCACCGCCCCCATTACCATCAGGGACTGGGTGAAATTCCTGAAATTCATATAAAGCAGAACCAGTATGATCAGCAGCGTCAGCGGCACAACAAACTGCATCTTCTTTTCGGCCCGCAGCTTATACTCATACTGCCCCGACCACCCCAGAGAGTATCCCGGCGGCAACTCCACATTTTCCAGAACCGCCTGCTGTGCGTCCTTGACGAAACTGCCCAGATCGCGATCACGCAGATCGACATACACCCAGCCTGCGCGCCGGGCGTTTTCGCTTTTGATCACACCAGGACCGTCGACGATCTTGATCGTCGCAATATCCCCCAAGGGAATTTGAGCACCTGTCGGCGTAACAATCGGCAACAGGGACAAATCGCGGACCGTATCGCGTTTTTCACGCGGATAACGCACATTGACCGGATAGCGTTCAAGACCCTCGACGGTCTGCGTCACATTCATGCCTCCCACGGCTTTGCTGATCACCTCCTGAACATCGGCGATATTCAAACCAAAACGTGCCGCACGCCGTCGGTTGATGTCCACCTCGATATAACGTCCGCCGGCGACTCTTTCCGAAAATACTGAACCAACGCCCGGAACCTTTCTGACCACCTGTTCGATCTGCTCCCCGAGCTTCTGAATAACCTGCAAATCCGGACCGGTGATCTTGATCCCCAAAGGCGTCTTCACTCCCGTTGAAATCATATCGATCCGCGTCTTGATCGGTGGAACCCAGGCATTCGTCAGGCCAGGAAGTCTGACCGCCTCGTCCAGTTCCCGAATCAGCTTCTCCATGGTCATTCCAGGTCGCCACTGATCCCGGGGTTTGAGCTGTATCGTCGTTTCCAGCATCGTCAGCGGCGCCGGATCGGTAGCCGTTTCAGCCCGCCCGACTTTGCCGAAAACTGTATCCACTTCCGGAAAGGTTTTGATCAACCGGTCGGTAACCTGCACGATCTCCGCCGCCTTGCCGACCGAGACACCGGTAAAGGTCGTGGGCATATAGAGCAGATCGCCCTCGTTGATGTCCGGCATGAACTCCGAACCCAGGCCATAGGCCAGCCCGCTCAGAAAATCGCTGCCCGAAAATACACTCTTCCAGGTCTCCGCCATGCTCGACTGGATATTTGAGACAGTATCGAGATAGCGCTCCCTCAGACTCCCTGGCGCCGGATCTCCGATCCCCAGACCAAGCAATTGAACCGGCCACTTCAGCGGCGCCAGATATCCTCCCACTCCGGCGGCCGGCATCACCGCCGTGAGAACGATAGCCAGAGAAATCAGCACCACCAGTTTCGGGGCGCGCAGCACGCCATTGATCACCGGCCGGTAAATGGAAATAAGAAACTGATTGACAGGATTGCTGTTTTCAGATGGAATGTGGCCGCGAATAAAATACCCCATCAGCACCGGCATGAGCGTTATCGACAACCCTGCCGCTGCGGCCATGGCGTAAGTTTTTGTGAAAGCCAGCGGTGCAAACAGTTTTCCTTCCTGGGCTTCCAGAGTAAAAACCGGAAGAAAGCTCAACGTGATAATCAACAAGGAGAAAAACAATGCCGGCCCGACCTCGGCAGCCGCCTTGAACATGACCTGCCAACGATTGCGGTCAGTAACCTCGTTGCGTTCCAGATGTTTGTGGGCGTTCTCGATCATGACAATCGCAGCATCCACCATGGCGCCGATGGCAATGGCAATGCCGCCCAATGACATGATATTGGCATTGACCCCCTGAGCGTGCATCACGATGAACGCCATGGCGATTCCCAAAGGCAAAATCACGATGGCAACCAGCGCCGAGCGCAGATGATAGAGGAAAACCAGACAGACTACAGCGACGACCAGGAATTCTTCGAACAATTTGTGTTTGAGGTTGTCAACGGAACGCGCAATCAGTTTGGAACGATCATAAGTTTCGATCACTTCCACCCCGTCCGGCAATCCCTTTTTCAACTCCTCCATTTTTTTCTTGACGGCCTCGATCGTCGTCATTGCATTTTCGCCCCAGCGCATCACCACGATGCCGCCGACCACTTCCCCCTCGCCGTCCAGCTCCGCCACGCCGCGCCGCATCTGCGGGCCGATGCGGATGTCGGCGATGTCGTCCAGCCGCACTGCGGCGCCCGAGGTGCTGACATTGAGCGGCGGGATCTTGCGCAGGTCGTCTATGCTCTCGATATAGCCGCGCGAGCGCACCATGTATTCCGCCTCGGCCAGCTCGATCACCGAACCGCCGGTCTCGTGGTTGGCGTCCTGGATGGCGCGCTTGACCGCCGACAGCGGCAGCGAGTGCAGGCGCAGCAGGTTGGGATCCACCACCACCTGGTACTGGCGCACCATGCCGCCCACGGTGGCCACCTCGGCGACACCGGGCACGGTCTGGAGTTCGTACTTGAGAAACCAGTCCTGCAGGCTGCGCAACTGGGCGATGTCGTGCCGGCCGCTGCGATC
>JALUWE010000575.1 GCA_027019845.1 Anaerolineales bacterium
CAGCGGGACGAGGATTCGGTATCCCTTTTTCGGCCTTCGCCCGTACACTCTGCCGAACACCACCGCGCCCTCCTGCGCGGCGGCCTGATGCTGCCGCGCGTAGAGCACATAGAACGCAACCCCCACCCCTAACAGGCCGGCCCCCGCCAGCAGCACATTGGCCGCTAAGGCCAGCAACAAGGCGATGTTCAGCCCAATCCCGACCGCGGGAATCAGGGGGAAAAAGGGCAGCAGGATCGTCCGGCGGCGCTCAGGCTCTTTGCGCTGGCTGTAAATGGCCGCCGCGT
Source organism: Anaerolineales bacterium (assembly GCA_027019845.1). GTDB lineage: Bacteria > Chloroflexota > Anaerolineae > Anaerolineales > JABWBV01 > JALUWE01. Next base: position 288 of record JALUWE010000575.1, read on the forward strand.
TGAGAATGCTCATCACCACCAGGAACAGCACTGCGCTCATCTCCACCATCGCCCACGGCGGCGCGAACAGAATGAGCGGGGCCGCCAACGCCGCCAACAGGGCGTACAACCCCACCGGCATCGAAAGCCGCGTGACCCTGCGCCGCACACCCGCCGGTAACGCGCCCTCCCGGCTGAGCAGGTACACCTGGCGGGAGGCAGTCACCAGCACGCTGTTGGCCGCCAGACTCAAGGCCAAAAACACCACCAGATCAACCAGCGGCTGTGGAAACAACACGGGCGCGCGAAAGATGGCCGCCAGAATACGGTTTTCCGGCAGTTGCGCCGCGATCAGCAGCGTGCCCGCAGCCAACCCGATCCCGGCCCCCAGCGTACCCAACAATGCCCGCGGCAAACGCTGGCCCGCGTTCCGAATCTGCCGCCGCGAGACCAAAATGCTCTCGAACCCCGCGTAACAGGCCATCAACCATCCCGCGGCACGCAGCAGCCGGTTGAGTGTGTTGGGTGGCGCCACCCCCGGCAGGATTTCCGCCTCGTGCAGAAACACCCCAATCAACAGGATGGACAGAATGGCCGCCAGAGTCGAGCTTCGGGCGCGGCGGGGCATCAGTCGAAGCAATTGCATCCCGATCAGCACCACCAGAATGGCCAGCGGAAACGCACCCCGGAACGGGGCGTTTTCCTCTCTGCCCACCAACGTTGCCAGATGTGATCCCGCAGTCACCAACAGCGCGGCCCCCGCGGCAATGCTGGCGAACAGCACACTCCAACCGGCCAGAAAAGCTCCCAGCCCGCCTATCGTCTCCTGAATGAGCATGTACGTTCCCCCTCGCTCTCCACTGCCCCCCAACAGCTCCAAAATGTTCAACAGGGTGAGCGCAAACGCCAGACCGGCCAATATGGCGGCATATACCCCCCAGTTGCCGATCATACTCACCACCGGGCTGGCGATCAGGAAAAACAGCCCGATGAAAGTTACCAGCCCCAGCGCGATCACTTGCCGGGTAGCGGTGTATTGTCTCCCCAGGCGGAGTTCGCCGAGAAAGGGTTCGTGATTGGAGGACATTTTATGATGGCGGCATATTGCTCGAAAATGACAGAGAATCGATTGCGGATTGGCCTGGGGCCGAAAGTTGCCGGTTATAGTTAGGATTTACGCACTTGAAAAGTCGCACCCAGACCTCACAGGTCTCAAAGCGCATGGAGATGCCCGGATGCAATCTGTTTTGGGTAAAGTCTTCCTGCATCGTGTGATAGTAGACCTGTGAGGTCTCACCGCGTAAGTGCTGTTATAGTGTGAAGTCGGCGAAGGCTGCTAACTTTCAACCGACCGAGAACGGAGTAGAAAGCTGGTTCCAACATTCCCGTCACCCCGCCAAGAACCAGGGCAACCACCCAACCACCAAACCATATTATAATTGCCCGTATGAATTCGCCGGAACTTTCTCATCTGGATTCCCAGGGGCGCGCCCGGATGGTGGATGTCGGGCACAAGGCCGAGACCGAACGGGTGGCGGTAGCGCGTGGCGAAGTCCACATGCGCCCGGAAACCCTGGCTATCATCCAGGAAGGCCAACTGAAGAAAGGCGACCTGATCGCCACCGCTGAGCTTGCCGGTGTGATGGCCGCCAAAAAGACCTCGGAACTGATCCCGCTCTGCCATCCGCTGCCCCTCGATCACGTTTCGGTCGAGATCGAGCTGGTGCCCGACCTGCCGGGCGTGATCATCACCGCTGCCGCGCGCACCGTGGGCAAAACCGGTGTCGAAATGGAAGCCCTGACCGCGGTCGCAGTCGCAGCCCTGACGGTGTACGACATGGCAAAAGCGGTCGAAAAAACCATGCGCATCCAGAACATCCGCCTGGTCAAGAAACAAGGCGGCCAAAGCGGAGACGTGGAGATTGAGTAAAAGGCCATGATGAACAAAATAACCCTCCTTTTCTTCGCCACCCTCAAAGACTACGCCGGGACGCGCCAGACGGAAATGGAAATCGAACCGGGTACGAAAGTCGCGGACCTGAAAAACCGATTGATGAAAAAATTTCCTAAACTGGAACCCGCCCTCGGAACCGTCCTGGTGTCCGTTAACAAAGAATTCGCCTTCGATCACGAAGAGATTCCCGAAGGCGCGGAAGTGGCCCTGTTCCCACCCGTCAGCGGCGGCTAGCCCCCCATGCCCACCATCTATCGCATCACCGACGAGCAGATCGACCTCAACGCGCTGCTGGCGCAAATCACCCTGCCGGGCACCGGCGCGGCGGCCATCTTTACCGGCATGGTGCGCGGCCGCACCGAGCGTAGCGGCCTGCCCCCCGAAACCGACTACCTGGAATACGAAGCCTACACCCCCATGGCGGAGGCCAAAATGCAGCAAGTGGCCGAAGAGATTCGCGAAAAATGGCCTGCTGTGGAAGGAATCGCCATCGTGCAGCGCGTGGGCCGCCTGTATCCCGGCACGCCCACCGTCTTGATCGCCTGCACCGCCGCGCACCGGGACACCGGCGTATTCGAGGCCGCCCGCTATGGCATCGACCGCCTCAAACAAATCGTGCCCATCTGGAAGAAAGAAGTCGGCCCTGCGGGGGAAGAGTGGGTGGAGGGCGATTACCGCCCCCAGGCGGGAGAATGAGGCCGGTCGGAATGGTCCATTGCACCAACTGCCACCGCCCCTACCCCGGCAGCGGGACCCCCTACAAGTGCCCGACTTGTGGGGGTGTTTTCGATTACCGGCAGATGCCCCCCTTCGATCCGGCCCAGGTGGCCGCCCGCTCGCCCGGAATCTGGCGCTACCGCCACACATTTGGCCTGCCGGAGACCGCCCCCGCGATCACGCTGGGCGAGGGAGACACCCCGCTGGTCTGGGCGGAGGCCTTTGGCAAGCGGCTGGCCTTCAAACTCGAATACCTCAACCCCACCGGCTCGCACAAAGACCGCGGAGTAGCGGTGATGGTGAGCTGGCTGGCTGCGCGCGGGGTCAGCGAGGCGGTTGAAGACTCCTCCGGGAACGCGGGCGCGTCGTTCGCCGCGTACGCGGCCCGGGCCGGCATCGGTGCCCGGGTGTACGTGCCCGATTACGCGGCCGGCCCCAAGCGGGCGCAGATCGCCGCGTATGGGGCCGAGGTTGTGCGTATTTTGGGTCGCCGTTCGGACGCCGCGCAAGCGGTGCGTAAGGCCGCAGATGCCGGCGCGGTGTACGCCAGCCACGCCTATCTGCCGCATCTCATCGCGGGCTATGCCACCATCGCCTACGAAATTTTCGAGCAGCTTGGAGAAGCCCCCGGAACGCTGGTGGCCCCGTCGGGGCACGGCAGCCTGCTGTTAGGCGTGGGGCGGGGGTTCGAGAATCTGCAACGCGCCGGCCTGATCGAACGGCTTCCCCGGCTGGTGGGTGTACAGGCGATTGCCTGTGCCCCGCTCTGGGCGTTGTACCGCACCGGGCCGGCCGGGTTGGGTTTCGTCACCGAAAAAGAGACCCTCGCAGAAGGGGTGCGCGTCCTCCGTCCTGTCCGGGGAGATGCGCTGGTGCGTGCCGTGGAACACAGCCAGGGTACGTTTGTGGCAGTCGAGGAAGACCGCATCCTGCCCGGACGCGACCAGCTTGCTCACCGTGGGTTTTATGTAGAGCCGACCTCGGCTATCGTCTGGGATGCTTTATCCCAGATCATCGACCAGGCCCCTGAGCCGATTGTGGTAATATTGACCGGCTCTGGCCTGAAAACCACTCTCTCATCCTAATCCCCATCCAGGAGAACCTTTATGCCCGAAAAAGTCGTCATCACCGGTATGGGAACCATCAACGCCCTCGGACACAACGTAAAAGACACCTGGAAAAACATTGTGGAAGGTGTGTCGGGCATCGGCCCGATCACGTTGTTCGACACCAGCGATTATCTGGTCAAGATCGCCTGCGAGGTCAAAGATTTCGATCCCTCGGCATACATGCCTCGCAAAGAAGCCCGCCGCCGGGACCGCTTCGAGCAATTTGCGGTCGTGGCGGCGCACGAAGCGCTGACGCAAGCCGGTCTCGAGATCACGGAGGAAAAGGCAGGCCGGGTCGGGGTGATCATTTCCGCGGCCATTGGCGGTTTCGAAACCATCCAAGATACGGCCTTCGAGATCAAAGATAAAGGACCGAGGCGGTTGAGTCCCTACGTGATTCCCAAGGTGATGCCGAACGGTGCGGCTGGGATGATCGGGATCGAATACGGCGCCAAGGGGCCCACTTTTTCGGTCGCTTCGGCGTGTGCTTCCGGTTCGGATGGTATTGGCATGGCGTGGATGATGATCCGCGCCGGGTTGATCGACGCGGCGATTGCCGGCGCCTCCGACGCCACCATCATCCCGATTGGGGTCGGCTCGTTCGACCGCCTGGGGGCCATGTCCCGCCGGACGGACGGCACCCCCCAGCCCTTCGACCGCGAGCGTGACGGATTGGTGATGGGGGAGGGATCGGCCATTGTGGTGCTGGAGCGCGAGAGCCACGCCAGGGCGCGCGGCGCGGAAATCCTGGCCGAATTGGCCGGGTACGCGGCCACAGCGGATTCGTTTCACGTCACCGCGCCCGCGGAGGATGGCGCCGGCGGCACGCAGGCCATGCGCATGAGCCTGCAAAGCGCGCAGGCCAATCTCCAGGATGTGGACTACATCAACGCGCACGGCACAGCCACACAACTCAACGACCTCTCCGAGACCCGGGCCATCAAGGCTACCTTCGGCGATCTGGCCTATGAAATTCCGGTTTCCTCCACCAAATCCATGACCGGCCACATGATGGGTACCACCGGCGCGTTGGAGGCCATTTTGTGTGTGCTGGCTGTGCGGGACAATATCGTGCCGCCCACCATCAATTACCACACCCCTGATCCGGACTGCGACCTGGACTACGTGCCCAACGAAGCGCGTGAGCAGCCTGTGCGGGTTGCCATCAGCAACGCGTTTGGCTTTGGCGGGCACAATTCCGTGCTCACCATTCGGGAGTACGATTGAAAAAGACGGCTGGAGGGGGGAAACTGCCCTGCGGCGGGGTAGTGGTACGGAGTAGTAATTTCGTTAACATTCGCCATTTACTTACGCCGTGGTGAACTCAAGTGCGGATTTTGTGTCACGAAC
>JALUWE010000576.1 GCA_027019845.1 Anaerolineales bacterium
GAGCAACTCCGCGAGCAGGTGGTCCTGGTAGGCTACTTCGGCGTCGTACATGCTGCTGAGGGTCTGGTATTCCAGTTCTGGGAAAGGTTCGTGCAAGGGCAGCAGCCAGCGCATGGCCTGGGTGTTGTAGAAGTTCAGGAAGTCGCGCGCCGCGGGGTCCTCTTTGACAATGGGTGCGAAGGTCTTTACAAAACGGTCTTCGGGGGTGTAGGGCAGGTGGGTTTCCATCAGGTTGATGAAGAGGAAGTGCGGCTGCTCCCTTGCTTCGAGCAGGTTCTGGCGCACGAAGTGGGTGGCGTCTCGCAGCGAATTGCGCGTGTGGCCTTTGAAGTGGGCGTAGCGCGTCCAGAGCGGGACGATACGCGGGTGGAGGGTGAATTGCAGCACACGGTCCGACTGGGCGACCAGGTTTTGGATCGGGTAGGAGATTTTGCGCAGCATTTGGGTGTATTGTTCCCAGATGGACTTGAACAGAGCGCGTATACCCCGCGTCTCCCGATTGGGGACGGTGGGGATCGCCCCCCCATAGACGTAAAACTTTTCGAATCCGCGTTTCAACCCGTTGTTGAGCACTCCTACCAGGGGGTTGTTACAGAAGCCGGTAGTGTGGTAGCCGCGTTGTCCCAGGAACTCGGCCAGGGTGCGCAATTGGGGTGGCAGCGCGTCGCTGGATTGCACGGTCATGTGCGTGGTGGGGTATTCCCCGCTGAACATGGAGGCATGTGCCGGGATGGTCCATTGGGCCGGGGAGACGGCCTTCTCGAAGACGGTAGCCCGGCTGGCGAAGGCGTCGATGTTGGGTGAGGTCTCCTTATCGTAACCGTAACACCCCAGGCGGTCGTAGCGATGGGTGTCCAGCACGATGAAGACAATGTTCGGGAGTGGTTTTTGTCTTGGCATTTGCGTTTTTTGAAGGATGCACAGCATCAGGATGAAAAAACACCAAATTGGACCAGTAAGGACACTGCCAGCCATCCGGCCAGGAGGCCGCTTACCAGTTCGATCATGGTGTGACGTTTGAGAAACCAGCGCACGTAAAAAGTCAACCCCACCAGGGGAAGGAGGGCCATCGCGGTGTCGGTCCCAAAGTGGTATCCGGCGAAGAACAGTAGCGCGGTCACGCTGGTAACGTGCGCGCTGATGAGCCAGAAGGGGTTGACTACGGTCAAAATTGCCATGGCTACAAAGTGGGTCAAAATCAGGTTGGTGAGCAGCGAATTCCCCCCCCAGGCGCGTACAATGAGGAAAGCCCCCAATGCGCCGGTCAACCCGATCAGGTAGGGGATGTGTCGCTCGCGCTGATCGCTCATGTGCATGTCGCTCACCCGTCCGGTTTTATACAGGTAGACCACCGCGAGAACGGGCAGCAAGGAGGCCAATGTGCCGTAGAGGGCGGCCTGAAACAGGCCCTCTATCGAGGGGGTTTCTACCCAGGCAATCGCGAAACCGGCAGCGGCAAACAGGCTCGGCGGGCTGATGATGTTGGAAAATATGCGCGCCATACGGATGCTGCCGGTCCGGTAGAGGGGGTTAACGTCGAGGGGTTGTTGGCGCATGGAACTCCTGGTTGAGGTGAATAACCCGATGATTCTACCACCGTAGTTGGGTAAAGACGCACTGATTTTACAACGCTTCTCTGAGATTTGGTGATAAATTTACATGAAAAGCAGATGAAAAGAGGGAAAACTTCTGTGTTATCATTGCGCCTGAATTTCTTTGCGAGGATGTCCAATGCTGAGAACGAAGTTCGTCTTCAAACTTGTTCCCATCGGGTTGGCGATCACGATGGTATTGGTTCTGGTTGCGGTGGCGCTTTCGCCCACTGCTGCTGTCAGCCCGTTGCAAAGTGAGCCGCCATCCTGGGAATATCAGGTGGTGCGCGCCTATTTCGATGACCCGGCTATGGTGGCCGCTCTGGCGGCCTGGATCGAGCCGTGGGAGGTGAATTACGAGGCGGGGTACGTCGTGGTGGGCGTGACTCCCGGGGATTACAAGTTGCTGACCACGCTGGGATTCCGGGTGGAGGTGGATTCTGGTCTGAGCGCAGCTCTGAACCAGCCGCGCCAGGCCCTGCCGGGTCAGGGAGGGGATACCATCCCGGGTTTCCCCTGCTACCGCACGGTGGAGGGCACCTTCACGGCTTTGCAAGACATGGCCTCCACCTATCCCCAACTGGCATCCGTGGTGGACATCGGGGATTCGTGGGAAAAAACGCAAGACAGCAGCCAGGGGTATGACCTGCTGGTGCTGGTGTTGAGCAACCAAAACGTGCCCGGGCCAAAACCCAAACTGTTCATTTCCAGCTCCGTTCACCCCCGCGAATATGCCCCGCCGGAGTTGAGCACTCGCTTTGCCGAATACTTGTTGCAAAATTACGGCCAGGATGCAGACGTGACCTGGCTGCTGGATTACAACGAAATCCATCTGCTCACCTTTGCCAACCCGGACGGGCGCAAACAGGCCGAGACCGGGCTGTTGTGGCGCAAGAACACCAACAACCTGTTTTGCAGCGATACCGATTCGCGCGGGGTAGACTTGAACCGCAACTTCGGCTTTGGCTGGAATTGCTGTGGCGGTTCGAGCGGCAACGTTTGTGACGAGACGTATCGCGGCCCCTCCGCAGCCTCCGAACCCGAAACCCAGGCCATTCAGGCCTACATGCGCTCGATTTTCCCGGACCAGCGCGGGGACTCGATCAACGATCCCGCGCCCGCAGAGGCCACCGGTATCTACCTCGATACCCACAGTTTCAGCAAACTGGTGCTCTGGCCGTGGGGCGGCTACAATTCGCCCACCCCCAACGGGGAGGCCATCCAAACCCTGGGGCGCAAATTCGCCTATTTCAACGGCTACACCCCGCAGCAGGCCATCGATCTGTACCCCACGGACGGCACCACGCTGGATTTCGGCTATGGCGATCTGGGCGTGCCCTCGTACACCTTCGAGTTGGGCACGTGGTTCTTTCAAGACTGCCAGTATTTCGAAGGCATCGTGTTGCCCGACAACCTGGCGGCCTACCTGTATGCGGCCAAGGCAGCGCGCACACCCTACCTGACCCCCGCGGGGCCGGACGCGCTGGATGTCGTCCTCTCCTCCGCCACTGTTTCCGTTGGCACGCCGGTCACGTTGACCGCCACCCTGGACGACACCCGCTTCAACAACAGCAATGGGGCCGAACCGTTCGAGAACATCGCGGCAGCCGAATACTACCTCGACGTGCCGCCCTGGATCACCGCCACCGTGCCCATCTCCCTGCCGATGGCGCCGGTAGACGGCAGCTTCGACCAGCCTGTGGAAGTCGCAGCCGCAACCATCGATACCACCGGGTTGCCCCTCGGGCGGCACATCCTGTTCGTGCGCGGGCGGGACGCGGCGGGCAATTGGGGCGCGGTGAGCGCGGTGTTTTTGTGGATCGAGGAAGAGCCGGCCCCGGCCCTCTACCAGATGTATTTCCCCTGGATCGGGGCAGGTGAGTGACAGGGCGATTTCGTAATATGCTCTGCGCCATGCCTGGCTTCTTCGCTGCTGTCCGCCAAAAAGGCATCCCTTCCGGTTTGCACCTGTTTCCGAAACCGCTTTTTGCTCTGCTCGTGGTGCTGGCGCTCTCCGCCTGCGCCCGTGAACCCGGCACACGCCAGGTCTCCTTCATCGTGTTTGGCGACCCAGCCGAGTATGCCGCCTACCAGTCCCTGGTACAGGAATTCGAGACCCGATTCCCCGGGATCGACGTACAGCTGCGCCACGTGCCCGACCAGGGCGAGTACCGCCGGCGGCTGGCAACCGAATTTTCGAGCGGCAAACCCACCGACGTCATGCTGCTCAACTACCGCCGTTTCGCCACTTTTGCGGACCAGGGCGGGCTGGAACCGTTAGGCCCCTACCTGGAACGCAGCGACACGCTCCAGAAGGAAGATTTTTTCGACATCGCTATCGAGGCCTTTGTGCTGGACGGGCAGCTATGGTGCATCCCCCAAAACATCTCCAGTCTGGTGGTCTATTACAACAAGGATTTGTTCGACGCGGCCGGGGTGGCGTACCCTTCCAATGATTGGACGTGGGACGATTTCCTCGAAAAGGCGCGCGCCCTGACCATCGATCTGGACGGGGACGGGCAGATCGACCAGTACGGCGCGGGAATCTCACCCAAGCTGTTCCGTTTGGCGCCGTTCGTCTGGCAAAATGGGGGGAACATCGTGGACGACCCTGGCCAGCCCACCCGCCTGACGCTCGACGACCCGGCCTCGATGGAGGCCTTCCGGTGGTTCGTGGATTTGCAAGTCAAAGAGGGCGTCGTTCCTGACGCGGTAGCCGAATCCGCGCAACCCAGCGAGGTGCGTTTCTTCAATGGCACGCTGGCAATGTACTTCAACAGCCGCCGCGGGGTGCCCGCCTACCGCACCATCCAGCGCTTCGAGTGGGACGTTGCCCCCCTGCCGCGCGGCAAACAGGCCGCCGGTATCCTGCACAGCGACGCGTACTGCATGGCAAAAAGCACCGCGGACAAAGAGGCGGCCTGGATGTTCATCGAGTTTGCCAATTCGGTCGAGGGTCAAACGCTGGTAGCCGCCTCGGGCCGTACGGTGCCCTCCCTGCGGCAGGTTGCCGGGTCCGCAGCGTTTTTGAACCCCGCGTTGCCCCCCGCCAACAGCCGGATTTTCATCGACACCATCCCGGTCATCCGCCGCGTGCCGGTCATGGTCACCTGGGCCGGCATCGAGGAAACCGCCAGCAAGGAGATCGAGCGGGCTTTTTACGGTCAGGTTTCCCTCCAGGAGGCGATTGAGGCCGCGGTCAGCGTTACGCAGCCCTTTTTCGACCAGGCGGGCAGGTAACAGGAGTTACGCAGTCCATGCCTGCTGTTGCTTGTGTCATTCGACCGGGGACGGGAGACGGACGACCGGGGACGGGGGACCGGGGACGGTTGTTCGGGGCGTGGTTATTGGTGGTCGGGGCGACCGGCTGTTGCTTGCGTCATTCTGAGCGACAGCGAAGAATCTCGGCGATGGGTGGGGGAGATTCTTCGGGCACTTCGTGCCCTCAGAATGACGGGGAGGTGCGGGTCATTCTGAGCGACAGCGAAGAATCTCGGCGATGGGTGGGGGGGGGATTCTTTGGGCACTTCGTGCCCTCAGAATGACAAGGGATGAATTCCCCACTTTCCAATGCTCGATCACCGATCAATACTGGCAGGATCGAAGCAGGGGTCGAAATCTGCGCCGATGATCAACCGGTAGTCGGCCTGCCTCCCGCTCTCCGATAGGGAAACCAGACTGGACTCCGGCAGCCCGAACAGGGCGAGCAGCTCCTGGCTCGTTTCGGGGTTCTGCCCCCCGGTCAAATCGTACAACAGGCTGGTCTCGGACTGCTGGCCGC
>JALUWE010000577.1 GCA_027019845.1 Anaerolineales bacterium
CCGCCCCGAACAACCGTCCCCCGTCCCCGGTCATCCGTCCCCCGTCATTCTGAGGGCACGCAGTGCCCGAAGAATCTCCCCCACCATCGCCGAGATTCTTCGCTGTCGCTCAGAATGACATAAGCCCGTTGGTCGCTCAGAACGACACAAGCAACAGCCGGTTACTCAGCATGACACAGGTAACAACAGGCATGAACTGCGTAACTTCTGTCACTTACTTTACAGCCACTACCCACTTCTTTATCCTCCCTTAATCTCAAAGTGATACAATGCGCGGCATGTCACGTTCTTTGGCTGTCAAAATTCTGTTCGCGCTGGTCGCGTTGGGGGTGCTTTCAACGCTGGCATACCGCATTCCGGCGATCAATAGCCGGTTGTATTGGCGGTTGGACGCGGCGCGCGTCTATGCGCGGCGGTTGCTGGACCCGGTGGAGGCGGTACCTACGCCCCTGGCAGCGAGCACCGCGGTCACGGCTGCGCCAAGCCGCACACCTACCCTCACCGCCACACCGACACGGACACCCTCCCCCACCCCCGGCGCGACGGCCACCCCGACGCCCAGCCCCACCCCCTTACCGGCTTCGGTGTCCCTGCCCGCGCCCGAATGGGAACGCCAGGACTGGAACAACTGCGGCCCGGCCACCCTGAGCATGTATCTGCGCTTTTTTGGCTGGCAAGGAGACCAGTACGACATCTCGGATTTGCTCAAACCCGAACGGGGGGACAAAAACGTCAACATCGAAGAGTTGGTGTACTACGTGCGCACCCGCGCCGGCTGGCTGAACGCGGATTTCCGCGTCGGCGGTGACATCGAGCTGCTCAAACGTTTTCTGGCCTATGGGCTGCCGGTAGTGATCGAGGAGGGCTATTACGCGGAGGAATCGTACTACCCCAACGATGACCGCTGGCTGGGACACTACCTGCTGCTGACCGCGTACGATGACGCCACCCAAACCTTTACAGTGCAGGACACCTTCCTGGGCCCGAACCGGCAGTTGACTTACGAAAAACTGGACGAAGGCTGGAAGACGTTCAACCGTGTGTACCTGTTCCTGTACCGGCCCGAGCAGGAGGCGATGATCAAAGAAATCCTCGGCCCGCAATGGGACATAGACTACAACCGCCAGTACGCGTTGGAATTGGCGCAGAGCGAGATCGACGCCAATCCGCAGGACGCTTTCGCCTGGTTCAATTTGGGTTCCAATCTGGTATACTTCGAGCGCTGGGGGGAGGCGGCCCGTGCCTACGACGAGGCCCGGCGCATTGGCCTGCCCCAACGCATGTTCCGCTACCAATTTGGCCCCTTCATGGCTTATTTTCACTCCGGGCGCATCGACGAATTGATGGTCTTGACCGAGTACGCGTTGCGCATCACGGATAATTCCGAAGAGGCCCTGCTCTGGCAGGGCTGGGGGTTGTACCGACAGGGCGATACCGCCGGCGCGCTGGAACGTTTCAGGGCCGCGCTGGAGGCCAACCGCTTCTATCAGGATGCGCAGTACGCGATCGAATTCGTGGGCGGGAATTGAGACGGCAATCGAACAGGTGGCGATGAAAACGATCTGTGTTTTTTGCGGTTCGTCGGACAAGGTGGCAGCCCGCTACCTGGACGCGGCGCGTGCAACCGGGGCCGCGCTGGCGCGGCGGGGTATCCGCATCGTGTATGGGGGCGGCAGCACCGGGTTGATGGGCGCGCTGGCATATGCTGCGCTCGACCAGGGTGGGGAGGTGATCGGCGTATCTCCGGCGTTCTTTCAGGGGCCGCTGCTGATCCAGGACCGGCTCACCCGCCTGGAGATCGTCGAAACCATGCACCAGCGCAAAGCCCGCATGGCCGAACTGGCCGAGGGTTTCATCGCCCTGCCCGGCGGGTTTGGCACCCTGGAAGAACTGTTCGAGATGCTCACCTGGGCGCAGATCGGCCTGCACCAAAAACCCATCGGCCTGCTCAACACCGCCGGGTATTATGATCCGTTGCTCGCCATGATAGAACACGCCCAAACGCATGGTTTCATCTATGCCGAGCACCGCCAACTGTTCGCCTTCGGGGAACAGCCGGGGGAGTTGTTGGAAGCGATGTCGAACCACAAGCCGCCGGAGGGATTGGAGCGGTGGGTGGAGCGCGATTTCCGCTAGATGTGGTAAGATGCCGTTATGTACCTCAAAGGCAGTAAGTGGCGGATGACGCGGCGACGCCGCCGCTCGAATCCGTTTTTCATCTTCGTATTGCTTGTGTTGATCGGGGCCGGCATCTACGTCAACCAGGTCGTGGTACCGGCCACCCCGCCGTTGTTCATACCCACGCCCACCCCCACACGCAGCCCGGAATCCTTCATCAATCAGGCCAGAAACCTTTTCGACGCCGGGAATCTGGCCCAGGCGATTGAAGCCTACCAGCAGGCCATTTTAGCGGATTCCAACAACCCCTCCACCTACATGGAGCTGGCGCGGGTGCAGATTTTCATGGGAGAGTACGAAGAAGCACTCAAAAACAGCGAGAACGCCCTGCTTCTCAATCCCAACAATTCGCAGGCGCACGCGTTGCGAGGCTGGGCTTTGTTTTTCCTGGGCGACACGCTGGCAGCCACCGCGGCGGTCAAACAAGCCCTGGAACTGGACCCCAACAACGCCTTCGCCCACGCCTATTACGCCGAAATCCTGGCAAACGACGGCCAATTCGATCTGGCCGGGCAGGAATCCAGAACCGCGCTCAGCCTGGCCCCAGATTTGCTGGAAGTGCGCCGGGCGCGCGGGCTGGTGCTGTGGTTCACCGGCAACTATGCCGAAGCCGTGCAGGAATACAAAGCAGCCCTGGCGATCAACGACAACATCCCCGACCTGCACCTCAGCCTGGGGCTGATCTACCGCGCCCTGGGCGAGTATGACCTGGCCGTGCAGGAATTCAGCGTCGCCGACACCTTGAACCCCTCCAATCCAGAGCCGGATTACTACATCGCACGCACCTACCTGCAGATCGGCCAATATGCCAAAGGCATTCAATACGCGGAACAGGCGGTGCAAAACGATCCCGATGACCCTCTCTTGCATGGCAATTTGGGCGTTTTGTTATACCGGAATCTGGAGTATACGAAAGCCATCGAGGAGCTGCGCATCGCGGTGCAAAACATTCCGCTCTCCAACCAGCAGCTGATCATCGATTTTTACACCTTCTATGGCTATTCGTTGCTCCGTACGAACCGCTGTGCTGAGGCGGTGCCGGTGCTGCAAACCATTTTGAACACCGTGCCCGACAACGAAATTGCCGTCGCCAACGCGGAGGAAGGCATACGCGTCTGCCAGGAGAAAGCAGAAGACAACACCGCCCCTGGCACGTCCGGCGTTTCTCCAACAGCGACAGAGGACCCGCAGCACCCGGAAGCCACCGACGAGCCAGACCACCCTCCCGAAGCCACGGCAATGCCCTGAGCGATTGCTGATGAACCTATCCCAAGACCGCCTCACCTTTCGTTCCCGGCAAAACGGGTCCAGCCCGTACCGCGTCTTGTTGTGGGTCGTGCTGATCCTGGCCGGGCTATGGTTTTACGTTCAGATAGATGCCGGCGCGGTAGCCGTATTCACCCCGACACCCACCCCCACGCGCACCGGATTCTCCTGGGCGCAGGAGGGTCAGGCGCTCTTCGCAGCCGGAAATCTGGACGAGGCCATCAACGCTTACCTGGAAGCCATCAAAGCGGACCCCGAGAATGGGGCACTGCGTGCCGAACTGGCACAAATCCAGGTCTACTCCTCCGCGGTGCTGACCACCGACGAGCAACGGGCCGCGCGGCTGCAAGAAGCCCTGGCGCAGGCCGACCGGGCCGTGGAATTGGCCCCTCAGGACAGCAAAGCCCACGCCATACGCGCCTTCGCGCTGGACTGGAATGCCAATTCGGAGCTGGTCACGCCCGAAGAGCGGGAAGATTTGCTTTTCGACGCCCAACAAGAAGCCACCACCGCCATCCAACTGGATGCGCAAAACGCGCTGGCGCTGGCCTACCTGGCAGAAGTACAGCTCGATCAGTTTCAATGGAATTTGGCGCTCCAAACCATCGAAACCGCGGTGGCCCGTGACCCTTCGCTCATGGACGTTTACCGCGTCTATGGTCTGGTGCTCGAATCGCTGGGGCGCTACCGGGACGCGATTGCCGCCTACCAGAAGGCAGCCGAAATCGCACCCAACATGACCTTCTTGTACATTTCCATCGGCCAGAACTTCCGGCAGTTGGAACGTTATGAGCAGGCGTTGGAATACTTCGATCTGGCGGCCAGCATCAACGAACGGTTGGGCATTCAGGACCCGCTGCCCTTCATCGCCATTGCCAAAACCTACGCCCGGCAAGGGGAATTCTTCATTGCCTCTCGCAACGCGGAGCGCGCCCTGGAGTTCGACCCGCAAAACCCGGTGGTGTACGGCCAGTTGGGCACGATTTACGTGCAGGCGCGCAACTACGAAACCGCGCTGCCGGTGCTAAAGTGCGCAGTGTACGGTTGCACTGCTGAAGAAAACGAGGTCGCCCAGACTCTGACCGGGGAGGGCGTGGCAGTGGAAGGGTTGCCGCTCACCTCGATAGATGTGGCCTATTACTATGTGCGCTACGCCTCTGTGTTGGCAGCCCTCAACAAATGTGAGCAGGCCTACCCGGTGATGGAAGACCTGATGGCCGCCTATGGTGACGATGCGGTCATTCCCGAGATCGTTGCAGAAAACTACGCCATTTGCCGCATCCTTGCCGAAGAATCGCAGTAAGAACAGGCACCACAATAACAGGACTTACGCAGTTGGTGAACTCAATGCGGGTTTTGTGTCATTGCGAACACCGCTCTATCGGAGTGACACCCAACCCCGTCATTCTGAGGGCACGCAGCCTATCTTGTCATTCTGAGGGAGCGCAGCGACCGAAGAATCCGGAGCGCAACCCATCCTGTCATTCTGAGGGGCGTCAGCCCCGAAGAATCTGGGAGCGCAACGACCGTCGGGGCGACCAGCAGGTCGCCCCGACCGCTAATAACCATGCCCCTCATGTCATTCTGAGGGCACGAAGTGCCCGAAGAATCCCCCCCGCCATCGCTGAGATTCTTCGCTCCCCGTCCCCGGCCGTCCGTCTCCATCTTGAGGCGACCGTCGGGGCGACCGGCCGGTCGCCCCGACCACCAATACCAACGCGCCGAACAACCCTGTTGGGGCATCCGTCCTCCGTCCCCGGTCGTCCGTCTCCCTCATCATCGCCGAGATTCTTCGCTGTCGCTCAGAATGACACAAACAACAGCGCTCAGAAACACGAGCAACAGCAGGCATGAACCGCGTAACTCCTGTCACTTACAGTACCTACGCAGTTAAGACCTCACAGGTCTACTACCACACACCATGCAG
>JALUWE010000578.1 GCA_027019845.1 Anaerolineales bacterium
TGGGCCCGACATCGCCGACGGTGTCGGGTGGGGCGAAGCCGTCGGTGCCCAGGCCTTCGAAGTCCACCAGCACGGGGGGTGTGGTGCCCAGGGGGTTGAGGCCCTGGGGGATGAGTGCGTTGAGGGTGAGGGTGTTGCTCTCCTGGCCGGTCTCACCGAGCCATTGCAGGGCGTTGATCTCGCGGTCCAGGAGTTTGAGATCGCCTGCGGGTTGCAGGTCGCGCACTGCGGGGCTGAGTTTGGGGACGACGGGCTTGCTGACGTCGAAGGTGAGGCTGTCTTGCGCAGTTGTCGAGGCCGCAGCATTCTTTGCGCCTGCGTCAATGATCAGCAGAATGCCGATCATGCCAGCCAGAATAGCGATCCAGATTGTCCATTTTCGGTTCATTGTGATTGTTCTCCTGGGGGGCATGGTGAGACTTTGGGGGCAGACCAATGCGCGAGGCGATTACCCGGTCAAGTACTCGATCCGCGAGTGGTTTGCTTGGGTGTTTTGTCTCGACTTGGGAAAAACAGAGGCGGTTTCAATGGTAATAGTATATTCCCTTTTGAGGGATAACTGATGATCGATTTGCCGATAACACATCCTGCTTCGGTACTAATCGGCTGTTTTCGGTTTCGAGCGGTCTATAAAAACCCGCGTTTCGGATAAAAGCCCCCCGGTGGCAGCCGCCATCGTTGCCCGCAACTCAGGAGATAGAAAACAGCGCGATTCCTTGACTCCACCACGCGGGAGGGGTAGAATCCAGCTTGACATTCTATCCGATTAATAAGAATGATCCGATCATTGGTATGTCTCGTAGATCGCTCCCCTCCGAATTACTGGAATACCTGGCGGCGCTGCCCGCCGGAAACGGCGACACCCAGCGGGTGCCGCCTATCAGCGTTTTGAGCGCCGAGATAGGCATTGGTGTCTCGAAACTTCGAGAACAATTGGAAGTTGCCAAAGCTCTTGGACTGGTGGAGGTTCGACCCAGAACCGGCATCCGCCTCAAACCTTATGATTTTCTCCCCGCGGTTTCCCAAAGCCTGTTGTATGCGGTCGTGATGGACCGAGGGTTCTTCGACATGTTCGCGGATTTGCGCAAACGAGTCGAGGCCGCTTATTGGTACGAAGCTGTCGATCTGCTCACACCTGAAGACCACCAGACCCTGCAAAACCTGATGCAGCAGGCCTGGGACAAGTTGAACGGCTCTCCGATCCGGATTCCCCACTTCGAACACCGCCAGCTTCACCTGACCATTTTTTCCCGTCTGGAGAACCCGTTTGTGCGGGGCATTCTGGAGGCCTATTGGGATGCCTATGAAGCCGTCGAACTGGATTCTTATACCGATTTGACCTATTTACGGGAGGTCTGGACCTACCATCAACGCATCGTGGATGCTATTCAGAAGGGGGACAGGGAAGCAAGTTTTCAGAATTTCATCGATCACGCCGACCTGCTGCGCCACCGTCCCATAACGACCGGGTAGCAGGTTTCGTTGTTCTTTACTAAGGAGTCAAGATGACGATTTCAAAATCTCAGGAGAAAGCTGCGGGATTCGCCGAGCATAGAACGGTGGTGAACGATTTTTCGATCACCGTCGGTACCAAAAACGGCTCCGGCAGCCAGACATCTAACCTGACCATCATGCGTGCCCTGTTCAAGATGGGCATTCCGGTTTCAGGCAAGAACGTTTTCCCCTCCAACATTCAGGGGTTGCCCACCTGGTACACCATCCGGGTCAGCAAGGACGGTTACACCGCCCGCCGCGAGACTCAGGATATTGTGATCGCCATGAACGCGGATTCTTTCGCCAAAGACCTGGCCTCGGTGGCTCCTGGCGGAATGTTTTTGTATGGCGATCACCTGCGCTTCCAGATCGACCGGGACGACATCCTGGTCTACAGCTTTCCGGCCAACCGGCTGGCGCGGGAGTCCAGCGCGCCGGTCAATTTGCGCGATTACGTTGCCAACATGGTGTACGTGGGCGTGTTGGCAGAGCTGATCGGCATCGAAATGGAAGCCCTGCGCCAGGCGCTGGAGTTCCACTTTCGGGGCAAACAGAAACCGGTGGCGCTGAACTTTAGTGTCATCCAGGCAGCCGCGGCCTGGGCGCGGGAGAATCTGGAGCCACAAAACCGCTTCAGAGTGGCACGCATGAACGCCACCGAGGGGTACATCATGGCCGACGGCAACACCGCTGCCGCGCTGGGCGCGGTGTTCGGCGGCGTTCAACTGGTCACCTGGTATCCCATCACACCGGCCTCCAGCCTGGGCGAGGCGCTCACCACCTTTCTGCCCCAATACCGCAAAGACCCCGAAACCGGCAAAAACACCTTCGCGGTCGTGCAGACCGAAGACGAACTGGCCGCCATCGGCATGGCTGTGGGCGGCGGCTGGGCCGGCTTGCGCGCGATGACCAGCACCTCCGGTCCGGGCATCAGCCTGATGACCGAATTCGCCGGCCTGGCTTACTATTCCGAAACCCCGCTTGTGGTCTGGGATGTGCAGCGCATGGGGCCCAGCACCGGATTGCCCACCCGTACTTCGCAGGGTGATCTCACCCAGGTCTATTTTCTGGGGCACGGCGACACACGGCACGTTATCCTGCTGCCTGCCTCTGTACACGAGTGCTTCGAGTTTGGCTGGCGGGCTTTCGACATTGCCGAACAATTGCAGACGCCGGTCTTCGTGCTCAGCGACCTTGACCTGGGGATGAATCAATGGATGACCAAACCTTTCGAGTATCCTGACACGCCCATCCAGCGCGGCAAAATTTTGTGGGAAGAAGACCTGGAGCAGTGGGCCGGGCGGTGGGGCCGTTATCTGGACGTGGACGGGGACGGCATCCCCTACCGCACCGTGCTGGGGAACAAACACCCCGCCGCGGCCTGGTTTGCGCGCGGCACCGGCCACGACGAATACACCAACTACACCGAAGACCCGGATGATTGGACGCGCAACATGGCACGGCTGCAAAAGAAATTCGAGCGCGCGCCCCGATATTTGCCCAAACCGGTCATCGAATACGCCTCCGACGCCTCACCCAACGGGGCCTCCCGCAACGCGCCGGTGGGCTTCATCGCCTATGGCTCGACTGACCCGGCAGTCCAGGAAGCCCGGGCGCGCCTGGCCGAACAGGGCATCGAAAGCGATTACATGCGCATTCGCTCGCTGCCCTTTTCCCCTGAAGTGCGCGAGTTCATCAAAAGCCACAAGAGAAATTACGTCGTCGAAATGAACCACGACGGTCAGATGCACCAACTGTTGCGAATGGAATATCCAGAGTGCGCTTATGCCATGTTTTCCATCGCCCACAACGACGGGCTTCCGCTCACCGCTCGCTGGATCGCCGAGGCGTTCATGGCTCAAGAGGAGAAGTAACCATGCCTACCCAAAAAAAATCCCGACCTGGCCGCGTGAATCAAGTCGGCCTGAGCAAGCACGACTATCGCGGCGCGCCTTCCACACTCTGCGCGGGCTGCGGTCACAATTCGATTGCCAACCAGATCATCGCCACCTGTTTTGAACTCAATATCCGCCCCGAGACCGTGGTCAAATTCAGCGGGATCGGCTGCTCCAGCAAAAGCCCGACCTACTTCCTGAACCGCTCCTTTGGTTTCAACAGTTTGCACGGGCGTATGCCTTCCATCGCTACCGGTGCCATGTTTGGCGACCACACGCTGAAGGCGATTGCCGTTTCCGGCGATGGCGACACCGCCAATATCGGCATGGGGCAGTTCAAACACGTCATCCGCCGCAATCTCAACATGGTTTACATCGTCGAAAACAACGGCGTCTACGGCCTTACCAAGGGGCAATTCTCCGCCACCGCGGAGGAGGGGCTGACCCTCAAACATCATGGCCGCAACGACTTCAAACCTATCGACATTTGTCTGGAAGCCATGGCGAGCCACGCCACTTTCGTAGCCCGCTCCTTCGCGGGAGACGCCAAACAGGTCAAAGAGCTGCTCAAAGCCGCTATCAGCCACCGCGGAATCGCGATTCTCGACATCATCAGCCCCTGTGTGACCTTCAACAATCGTGACGATTCTCACTACTCGTATAGCTGGAGCAAGAAACACGAAACCCCTATTCAGGACATCACCTACGTCCCCTTGCAGGACGAAATCGTTTTGGACAATGGTTTCGAGCCGGGCAGCTATAGGAAAGTCACCCTGCACGACGGTTCCACCCTGCTTTTGAAGAAACTGGAGCGCGACTACGATCCTACCGACCGGATGAATGCCATCCAAACCCTCGAAGAAGCCTTTGCCAGCGATGTGCTGATCACCGGCCTGATCTACATCGATCCGGACCGCCCTACGCTGACCGATCTGTATCACCTGACAGACGAACCCCTCAACCGCCTTTCCGCCGACCGTTTGCGCCCGCCCAGAGAGGTGTTGGACCAAATCAATGGCATGATGTTTTGATAGGCAACTGCGCAATCAAGTACTCAGGTACTAACGCTTCCCACCCCTTGTTGTGTAAACGCAATCAAATTACAACAGATCAATCACTGGGCGAGTGGTTAAATTAAGCCGCATCAATCCTGCGAAGTTTGATGTGAGCACCCATGAAAACAAACGGCACAACCAAAGCGCCCCCCACACTTTCAGAGGACGTCTTACGCTTCAGAAGGCTGATCAACAGTCAACCCCAGGTGGAGTGCCCATTTTTGGGTTTCAGGGACGATCCCGATACCCGTATGCGTTTTGCATCCGAGGACAATTACTGTCATTGCCAGAAACGGCCTCAACCTGTGGCTTTGGACCATCAACAGATGTACTGCCTGTTCGAATACGTCCGCTGCGAGACTTTTCTGGAGCGGATGGCTGGCGAAGTTCGTGAACACCCATCTGTCAATGGCCGTTCTCTGCGCCTGATTCGGGTGTTCAACAATTTGTTTGGCTTGAAATAGACTCTGAAAATTTCCTCCCTGTACCGCGGAAGGGTAACCTGCCGCGGTTTTTTTGTTGGATTAACCGGAGCTTCGCCCTCCCCTCCCTCGCCACGACATCCTCTCTCGTTATTCGCAATTCAGATTGGATTACGGTAGTGGCTGTAAAGTAAGTGACAGAAGTTACGCAGTTCATGCCTGTTGTTACCTGTGTCATTCTGAGCAACCGGCTGTTGCTGGTGTCATTCTGAGCGACCAACGGGAGCGAAGAATCTCAGCGATGATGAGGGAGACGGAGACGGATGACCGGGGACGGGGGATGGTTGTTCGACGCGT
Source organism: Anaerolineales bacterium (assembly GCA_027019845.1). Taxonomy (GTDB): domain Bacteria; phylum Chloroflexota; class Anaerolineae; order Anaerolineales; family JABWBV01; genus JALUWE01. The sequence goes on from JALUWE010000578.1 coordinate 5,224, forward strand.
GGTTGTTGGTGGTCGGGGCGACCGGCCGGTCGCCCCGACGGTCGCTGCGCTCTCAGATTCTTCGGTCGCTGCGCTCCCTCAGAATGACAGGAGGGGGTGCGCTTTTGCGATCTGTGTAAGCTCTGTAAGTAAAAGACGAA
>JALUWE010000579.1 GCA_027019845.1 Anaerolineales bacterium
GGGAGTGAGAGGGTGGCGGTAGGCGTGGGGGAGGGGGGGATGGTGGAGGTGGGGGGCGGATCGGGATCGGTGACCGCGCCGGGAGGGGTGGCGGTGTCTGGGGGTGGTGTCCCGGTGGGGGTGGGGGTCAATGTCTGGCAGGCGAGGAGGATCGGGATCAGAATGAGAATTTTGAGTGCGCGCATGGGGCTAATTCTATCTGTTTTTGGGGGGTGTTGTGGGGATTCTCATGCTTTTCTAAAATGTGATGTTTGGTACAATCTGGGTATATTTTTCGATTTGGAGGTGTGTTATGCCGATGTTCGTTCCTGGTCCGGTGGATGTGGACCCTGAGGTGGCCGCGGCGCAGACTGCGGCGATGTTGCCGCATCGCAGCGCGGAGTTCGAGGAGATTTTTCATCGTGCGGAGAGGAAGGCGCGCCGGTTGTTTTACACGCAGTACCGGGTGTTTTTGACGGCTTCTTCTGGTACCGGGTTTCATGAGGCGGCGGTGCGTAATTTTGTGCCGGAGGGGGGCTGGGTTTTGTCGTGTACCAATGGTGCGTTTGGCAACCGTTGGTATGATGTGGCTGTGACGAACGGGAAGCAAACCGAGAAGTTGGAGGCGGCGTGGGGGCAGCCGGTGACGCCGGAGATGGTGGCCGATGCGCTGAAGAAGCGGCATTACGATATTGTGTGTGTGGTGCATAACGAGACTTCGACCGGGGTGATGAATCCGGTGCGGGAGATTGCGGCGGTGGTGCGCGAGCGCAGCCCGGATACGCTGGTGTGTGTGGATGCGGTTTCGTCGTTGAGCGGCGCGAGGATCGAGATGGATGCCTGGGGGTTGGATTTGGTGCTCAGTTCGTCGCAGAAGGCGCTGGCGCTGCCGCCAGGGTTGGGGCTGGGCGCGACCTCGGACCGGGCGCTGGCGCGGGCCGAGCAGGTGCCCCATCGCGGCTGGTATTTCGATCTGGTGCGCCTGGAAAAGCACAGAATCAAGAACAGCACGCCAGCGACACCGGCCATTGGGCTGATTTACGCGCTGGATAAGCAGCTCGACCGGATTTTCGAGGAGGGGTTGGAGAACCGTTTTGCGCGGCACAGCGCGATGGCGGCGCGCGTGCAGCAGTGGGCGATGGCGCGCGGTTTTGGGCTGTTCGCGGCGGAGGGCTGCCGCTCCCAGACGGTGACCACCATCAACAAGCCGGAGGGTCTCGATCTGGCTGATCTGAATGCCTTTCTGCTCCGGCGGGGGATGCGCATCGCGGGCGGTTACGGGCCGATCAAGCCCACCACCTTCCGGATTGGGCACATGGGCGAGTTGCGCGTGGCGGATGTGGAGGCGTTGTTGGCGGCGATGGATGCGTACCTGGAAAGGCGATAACAACTGCCGCGTTGGGATATGAGCCAACGATTGCCATGCTTTTCCCGGAACGGGCAATGGCCGCAGCAAGCGGCTAATACGACAACATCTCGAACACCCCCAACAGATTGGCCGCCGACACCACCACCACCGCGATCAGCAGCCGCCGCACCCACACCGCGCCCTTCTCCACCGCGATCCGGGCCGCAGCCCAGGCCCCCAGCATGTTGCCCACCGCCAGCACCAGGCCGATGCTCCAGTCCACCTGCCTGTTCAGCAAAAACACGCCCAGCGCGAACACGGTGAAGAACAGCACGATCCCGACCTTGACCGCGTTGGCGCGCACCAGGTCGTACCCCACCCCCAGCACCAGACCGGCCAACAAAAAGATGCCCACCCCGGCCTGAATGAAACCGCCGTACATACCGATCAGGAAAAACAGCCCCAACTGCCATCCCCGCGGCCATCCCGCCATGCTGCGCAGCTCGCCTTGCAGCCAGCGTTTGGGCCGCAGCAAAATCACGAACAGCATCACCACCATGATCACGCCGATCACCCGGCGCATCACCTCCTCATTCAAGTTGACCGCGATATTGGCCCCCACAATCGAGCCAGCCACCGCCGGAATCCCCAACATTAACGCGCCGCGCACGTCCAACGCCTTTTGTTGGCGGAAACTGGAAGCCCCCACCACGTTTTGCAGTAAAATGGCTACCCGGTTCGTGCCGTTCGCCACGTTCGCGGGCAGGCCAATGAAGATCAACAGCGGCAGCGTCACCAGCGAGCCGCTCCCCGCCAGCGTGTTGATAAAACCGGCTGTAAAACCGGCCGCAACGACTGCCAGATACAGATACCATGCCACAATAAACGCTCCTTTGTCTTTGTCGAACTCAGTGGTCAGCAGCCAACCTGGATAACCAACCAGGCCCCATCTTACGCCAAAACATCCAAATTCACAACCGTTGAATGGAGAGCGTGTCTTACTGGTCTTATTCGTCTTACTGGTCTTATTTGTCTTACTGGTCTCGTTGGTCTTAGAGCACCCCTATCCCCAATCCCAATCCCTATCCCTATCCCCAATCCCAATCCCAATCCCTACCCCTATCCCTATCCCTATCCCCACTTACCCATCCTTCGACTTCAGGCTCACTCCGTTCGCCTTCCGCTCAGGATGTAATTACCCAGTTACCCAGTTACCCAGTTACCCAATTACCCAATTACCCATCCTTCGACTTCAGGCTCACTCCGTTCGCCTTCCGCTCAGGATGTAATTACCCAGTTACCCAGTTACCCAATTACCCAATTACCCAATTACCCAATTACTCAACTCAACCTCCCAACCTAAACTTGAGACCACTCACCCTCTCCCTCACCTCCCTCGCCCACTCCGGCGATGCCCTCGGACGGCTGCCGGATGGCCGCGCCTGCTTCGTGCCCGGCGGCCTGCCGGGTGAAGTCGTCCGCGTGCGCCTCACCGAGAGCAAAAAACGCTTCGCCCGCGGCGAAATCCTCGAAATCATCACCCCTTCGGAGGAGCGCATCCTCCCGCGCTGCGCCCACTTCGGCGAATGCGGCGGCTGCCAATACCAGCACATGCCCTACCAATCCCAGCTGCGCGCCAAAACCGCCCAACTCCGCCAGACCCTGCGCAAACTCGCTGGCCTCGACGACCCGCCCATCCGCCCCATCGTCCCCTCCCCCACCCCCTGGCATTACCGCAACCACATCCAATTCCACCTCACCCCCCAGGGCCGCCTCGGCTTCCACGCGCCCCGCTCCCCAACCGTCATCCCCATCCACGAATGCCACCTCCCCGCACCCCCTCTCGACGAAATCTGGCCGCATCTCGACATCGACCCCATCCCCGGCCTGGAGCGCATCGGCCTGCGCACCAACACCCGCGGCGACGTCCAACTCACCCTGGAGGGCAGCCACCCCAACCCGCCCGAATTTACCGTCGATTTCCCCCTCTCAGCCGTGTACCTCGGCCCCGGCGACCCCATCGTGCTTTCTGGCAGCCAACACCTTTTCATCGAAGTGCTGGGCCGCGCCTTCCGCCTCAGCGCGGGCGCCTTCTTCCAAACCAACACCCCCCTGGCAGAAAAAATGGTCGCCCACATCCTCCAACACCTGCCCCCCGCCCTCGGCACCGTCCTCGACCTGTACTGCGGCGGCGGCCTGTTCAGCGCGTTCCTGGTCCCGCGCGCGCAAAACCTGATCGGCATCGAAGCCGACCCGCACGCCTGCGACGATTTCGTTTTCAATCTGGATGAATTCGAGAACGTCGAACTGTACCAGGCCCCGGTCGAACACACCCTCCCCCGCCTGGACGCCCACCCCGACCTGATCCTGGCCGACCCGCCCCGGACCGGGCTGGGACGCCGTACCCTGGACGCCCTCCTATCCCTCGCATCCCCCTTGCTCATCTACGTCTCGTGCGACCCCGGCGCACTGGCCCGCGACGCCAAAACCCTGCTCACCAGCGGCTACACCCTCTCTCACATCACCCCCTTCGACCTCTTCCCCCAGACCTACCACCTCGAAACCATCAGCTTTTGGCAGCGCCAGGCCTGAAATCACTCTCAGGCCTGGCACGTTCAACTCAGCAGGCAAGCGGCACGAGAGGAGCGCCCCGGTTGCTCAATGCGCGCCCGCCCCGCCAATGTTCCAACGCTCGAACGCGCCACTGTGCCAACGCGGCGTGATCACCCCGCTTGCTCAATGCGCGCCCGCAAACGCGCCACCACCTCCGGCGTCAGCCCCACTTCAGGCGCCACCGGCTCGCGCTCATCCAACACCTGCTGGATGTCGGCAAACGAAGCCCGCCCTAGCGTGTCCAGCAGCGTTTGGTATTGGGCGCGTTGCTCCGCCACCCTCTGTGGCGGCACCGCTTGCACCGTGTACTCCTGTGTCACCTGCCGGGTGAGCGCGAACACGATGTATTGGTTCATGGAAACGCCCTCTTCTCGCGCCCGCAGTTGAATTTGGTGGTGTAATGTCTCGGGTAATCGTAAGGTCAGTCGGCTCATGGTTGCACCTCCGTCAGCCAATGAACGAATTCGACCGGTCTCAACACAGGCAGCCTCAAAACGATCTCCGCGTTACGAAAATCTTTGATGTTGTACGTCACCACCGCGGCGCCCGCGTTCATGGCACAATCGATCACGTGATCATCCGCCGGATCGGGGGAGATCGGTCTCCAGGTGAAGTGGATGGGCACAAAGGTCGCCATCTCTAGTAATGTCCCCAGAACCGGTTGCAGGGTTTGCCACCGGTACGGGGAGAGTTTACGGCTGAATACGTCCAGGTATTCGTAGGCCAGCGCGTTGGACACACACGGCTGGAGCAACCCGGCCAGCCAGGTCTCCACGATCAGCCCTGCCGCGCCGCCTTTTTTGGTCAGCCCTTCGAAGAGTACATTGGTGTCGATCACTACACGGGGCTTCACGGTGTCATTATAGCACCACAAGTGGTGTCGCGTCAAGGCTCGTGCCAGGAATTTTACCAATTTGCTCCCGTTTGCTGCCCATCTTGAATCCAGCGGTAGTGGTCATGGAGTAAGTGATGGCGGGGCAGGTTCGTTAACATTCGTCACTGACTTACGCAGTTGGGACCTCACAGGTATACTACCACACGATGCAGGAAGATTTCACCCAAAATAGATTGCATCCGGGCATCTCCATGCGCTTTGAGACCTGTGAGGTCTGGGTAAGCGCCGAACAAGGGGATTGAACCTTGAGGCGACCGTCGGGGCGACCGGCCGGTCGCCCCGATCACCAATAACCACGCGCCGAACAACCGTCCCCCCTCCCCGGTCATCCGTCCCCCGTCCCCGGTCGTCCGTCCCCCCTCCCCGGTCATCCGTCCCCCGTCCCCGGTCGTCCGTCTTCATCTCCCTCACCATCGTTGAGATTCCTCGCTATCGCTCAGAATGACACAAACAACAGCAGGCATGAACTGCGCAAGTCCTATCTACGTCCGCTCAGG
>JALUWE010000580.1 GCA_027019845.1 Anaerolineales bacterium
TTCGACGGCTCGGACCTGATGCCGGGCGAAGTGGGTGCGGGTTCGTTCTGGAAAGGGATGACCGATTGGGTCTCCGGTGCTGCCGATTTGGACACCGTGCTGGCCGAAATCGACGCCTCCTGGCCTGCTGGCGTGGAAGGGCAGTCCTCCGCGCCCTCCGAGACGCCTGAGGTCGGTTTCGCGGTTCGTCCTGGCGGTTTCCTGGAGCGCGCCATCAACGGCGAGTTTGCCGGCACCACCGTGGTGGTAGACGGCCCGTTCACGGATGCGGACGAGGTGAAGTTCAACGAGTCGGTGAAAGCCTTCGAGGAGGCCACCGGTATTGAGGTGAACTACATTGGCTCGAAGGAGTTCGAAGGCTCGATCTCGATCCGGGTGGATGCGGGCGATGCGCCGGACATAGCGGACTTTCCGCAGCCCGGTCTGCTGGCGAACTTCGTGCGGCAGGGCAAGATCGTGGACGTGACCACCTTCATACCGATGGACTGGCTGCAACAGCAGTACAACCAGAGCTGGATTGACATGGCGACGATAGACGGGACGGTGGCGGGTGTGTTCCACCGTTTCAACGGCAAGTCGCTGGTGTGGTATCCGAAAGACGACTTCGAGGCGGCGGGGTATCCGATCCCGACCACGTGGGAGGAGTTGATCGAATTGTCGGACATGATCGTGGCGGACGGGGACACGCCCTGGTGTGTGGGGATTGAGTCGGGAGCGGCCACGGGGTGGCCTGCGACGGACTGGATCGAAGAGATCATGCTGCGCACCACCTCGTTGGAGAACTACGACAAGTGGACGCGGGGCGAGTTGCCGTTCGCATCGCCGGAGGTGAAGAATGCGGCGGAGATTCTGGCGGAGATCTGGTTCAACGACGACTACGTGTTTGGCGGGCGAGCGGCGATTGTGTCGACGTTCTTTGGGGATGCGCCTGCGCCGATGTTCGAGGACCCGCCGAAGTGCTGGCTGCACAAGCAGGGCAACTTCATCACGGGTTTCTTCCCGGAGGGGGTAGAAGCTGGGGTGGACTATGACTTCTTCTACCTGCCGCCGATAGATGAGCAGTATGGCAAGCCGTTCCTGGTGGCTGGGGACATCATGGCGATGTTCAACGACCGGCCGGAAGTGCGCGCCCTGATGGAGTACTTCACTACGCCGCAGTCGGCCTCTGGCTGGCTGGAGACGGGCGGTGCGCTGGCTGCTCACCAGACCGCCACCCCGGACATGTACGGCGCCGAACTGGAGCGCGGCATTGCCGAGTTGGTTGCCCAGGCCACCAGCTTCCGCTTCGACGGCTCGGACCTGATGCCGGGCGAAGTGGGTGCGGGTTCGTTCTGGAAAGGGATGACCGATTGGGTCTCCGGTGCTGCCGATTTGGACACCGTGCTGGCCGAAATCGACGCCTCCTGGCCGCGCTAAACGCTGATGTGATGGGACTGCCAGTTGATTTTTCGGCTGGCAGTCCCCTTTTATTGCAGCGATACGATTTCCACGAAGGAGGTGGTGCAATGCAATTCATCGAAGAGCGCGCCCAACGCAGTGGTTTGGGGCCGGGCGCCAGACTGATTACCTTTCTCTTCCGGCTATTGCTGGCAGCACTCATCCCTGGAATCGCGTTTTTCGTGCTCTACCAGGGCTTTTTGTTCCTGCGCGCCGGCGATGCGCCGAAATGGGTGATCACCGCGGTAGCCATCATTTGGGGGGTGGGTGGTATTGCCGTGTTGTACTGGATTTTCAACTGGCTGATCGAAATGCTGCCCGACGAATGGACAACCCGCTTGCAGCCGTTCGTCTTTGTCGGGCCTGCGCTGGCGATCCTGGCCTGGTACCTGGCAATCCCCACTGTGCGCACCTTTTACATCAGCCTGTTCGACCGCGACGGCCCTGAATTGGGCAACTTCGTCGGCCTGGCGAACTACGTTGCGGTTTTCACCGACCGGCTGATGCGGGAGGCGTTTCGCAACAACATCTTTTTCTGGATGCTGATAGCCACCCCGGCCACCGTGGTGTTCGGCCTGCTGGTGGCGGTGTTGGCAGACCGCAGCAAATTCGAGCGGACGGCAAAATCGCTGATCTTCATGCCCATGGCCATCTCCTTCGTGGGTGCGGGCGTGATCTGGAACTTCATCTACGAAGTCAAACCGCCGGACGCGCCCCAAATCGGGCTGCTCAACGCCATCGTGGTCGCCCTCGGCGGCCAGCCGCAGGCCTGGCCCGCGTATACCGACATCGCGCCCTGGAACAACATCTTTCTGGTGGTGATCGTGGTCTGGCTGCAAGCCGGTTATGCGATGGTGCTCTTCTCGGCAGCCATCAAAGGTATCCCGAACGAGATCATCGAGGCCGCACGCGTGGACGGCGCCAATGAGTTTCAGGTCTTTTTCCGCATCATGCTGCCCTACATTCAAAGCACTATCATCACCGTGGCAACCACCGTGGTGATCTTCACCCTGAAAATCTTCGACGTGGTTTGGGTGATGACGGGCGGGCAGTTTGGAACCGAGGTGATAGCCACCCAATATTACCGGCAGTCTTTCATCGCCCGGAATGCGGGCTTCGGCTCGGCCATTGCTATCATTTTGCTGATCGCGGTCATACCGGTCATGATCTACAACCTGCGTCAATTCGGGGAACAGGAGGCCTTCTGATGAGCGGTTCGAGTGAAAAATGGCGCTCTGCGCTTTTCGTCAATGGTGTGCTGGCGCTGCTGGTGCTGCTCTGGATGGTGCCCACCATCGGTTTGTTCGTCTCCTCCTTCCGCGACCGCTTCGAGATTCAGACCTCGCCGTGGTGGAACATCTTTCCGCACCGCGAGTGGCAGGTAGTCCAGGAGATCGACCCGCGGGCCGAGGGATTGGACGCCACCGCGCCGATGGACATCTTCGGCGTCACCGCCACCTTCGAGGAGCTGCGCGAGGGCGTGGAGACCCCGGACGGCAAGCGCGTGCAGTGGATCGGCAACCGGCGCATTGGCCGCATCGAGGTGCAGGAACGGGTGTGGGCTATGGATGCCAATTTCACCCTGGCGAACTACGCCCAGGTGTTGCAGGGCAAGGACTTTGAATACCAGCGGCCTGACGGGACAGTGGAGATCATCCCCGGCGACAACTTCAGCATCGCGCTGTTCAACAGTCTGGCGGTCGCCATCCCGGCCACTGTGATTCCGATCCTGATCGCCGCGTTCGCGGCCTACGGCTTTGCCTGGATGAACTTTCCGGGCCGGCGCACGCTGTTCACTCTGGTGGTCGCGTTGCTGGTGGTGCCCTTGCAGGTCGCGCTGGTGCCCCTGCTGCGGGATTACAAAGCCCTGGGACTGAACGGCACCTTTCTGGCCATCTGGCTGGCGCACACCGGCTTCGGCCTGCCGCTGGCCACCTACCTGCTGTTCAACTACATCAGCACCCTGCCGCGCGAGACCCTGGAATCGGCCTTCATCGACGGCGCGTCGCACTTCACCGTGTTCACCCGCCTGATCTTGCCGCTCTCCGTGCCCGCGCTGGCCTCCTTCGCCATCTTTCAATTCCTGTGGGTGTGGAACGACTACCTGGTAGCCCTCATCTTCCTGGGCGGCGACCGCAACTTCCAGGTGGTCACCATGCGGCTGGCCGCCATCGTCGGCGACCGCGGGCAGGACTGGCATCTGTTGACCTCCGGCGCGTTCGTCACCATGTTGCTGCCGCTGCTGGTGTTCTTCTCCTTGCAGCGTTACTTCATCCGCGGCCTGCTGGCGGGGTCGGTAAAAGGGTAGCTTTGGCGCCAACCATCTTCCCGGACGGTTTTTTGTGGGGCGCCTCCACCTCGGCTTACCAGATCGAGGGCGCCTGGAACCAGGACGGGAAGGGGGAGAGCATCTGGGACCGCTTCACTCACCAGCCGTACCGCGTGCAACACGGGCAGACCGGTGATGTGGCCTGCGATCATTACCGGCGGATGCCCCAGGACGTGGCCATGATGCGCGAGCTGGGGCTGCAAGCCTACCATTTTTCCATCGCCTGGACGCGGGTGCTGCCCGAGGGGAGGGGGCAGGTCAACCAAAAAGGGCTGGACTTCTACGAACGGCTGGTGGACCGGCTGCTGGAGGCCGGTATCGTGCCCAATGTTACCCTCAATCACTGGGACTACCCCCAGTCGCTGATGGACCTGGGCGGCTGGGTAAACCGCGACAGCGCGGCCTGGTTCGCGGACTATGCCGGGGCCGTGTTCGCCCGCCTGGGGGACCGCGTCCCGTTCTGGGTCACGCACAACGAACCCTGGGTGTGCGCGTTTTTGGGGTACGGCTACGGCGTCCACGCGCCGGGTCTGCACGATTTCTCCAAAGCCTACCAGGCCGCCCACCACCTGTTGCTGGCGCACGGCCAGGCGGTGCAGGTCTACCGCCAGGGCGGGTATCCTGGCCAGATCGGCCTGGTGTTCGACCCCAACCATTACCTGCCGGCCACCCCGAGCGAAGCCGATCAGGCCGCGTGCCGCCGTGTCCGCCAGGAGACCCGCGAGCTGTTCCTCGACCCCATCTTTTTCAAGCGCTACCCGGCAGCCCTGATGGATTGGATCGGGCCGCACGCGCCCCAGGTGCAGGCCGGGGATTTCGAAGTGATCGCCCAGCCCATCGACTTTTTGGGGATCAACTACTACCGCACCGAGGCCGTGGCCTTCGATCTGGAGGCGGGGTTGCTGCGGGCGCGCACCACACCCCTTTCCGCGCCCGGCTGGGGGACGACCGCGATGGGCTGGGGCATCTACCCCGCGGGCCTGACCGCCGCGCTGCTCGAAATCCACGAAAAATACGCCGCGCCCGCCATGTACGTCACCGAGAACGGGGCCGCGCTGGAGGGGGTGCCGGACGCGAACGGCTTCGTCGCCGACTGGGAGCGGATCGCCTACCTGCGGGAGCACCTCCGCGCGCTGCACGCGGCCATCCGGCAGGGCGCGGACGTGCGCGGCTATTACGTCTGGAGCTGGATGGACAATTTCGAGTGGGCCAGGGGCTACGGGCCGCGCTTCGGCCTCGTGCGGGTGGATTTCGAGACCCTGGCGCGCACCCCCAAGCAGAGCGCGTACTGGTACCGCGACGTGATAGCGCGCAACGGCCTGGGGGAGTGAGAACACCATGCCCTTTCCCTACACTCGAACCCTTCACCCTCCGCTCAGGATGTAATTACCCAATTACCAATACCCATCCTTCGACTTCGAGCGGGCTTCGCCCGCCCTCCGCTCAGGGTGCAATTACCCAATTACCAATACCCAATACCCCAACCCCCATCCTTCGACTTCAGGCTCGCTCCGCTCGCCTTCCGCTCAGGATGTAATTACCCAATTACCAATACCCA
>JALUWE010000581.1 GCA_027019845.1 Anaerolineales bacterium
GGGAAATGCGCGCCATCTGGAGTGAAGCACACAAACGCCGGCTCTGGCGCCGGATTTGGGCGGCGCTGGCAGAGATACAGGCGGAATTTGGCCTGGTAACGCCCGAGCAGGCCGCGGATTTGCGTGCTCACCAAGAGGAGATCGATGTCGAGGGCGCGCTTCAAATCGAGGCCGAGATCCATCACGATGTCATGGCCGAGATCAGAACCTTTGCCGGGCAGTGCAGCGTTGGCGGCGGGATCATCCATCTGGGCATGACCTCGATGGACGTGGTGGACAACGCGGACGCGCTGCGGGTGCAGCAATCCTTGGGACTCATTCTGGCGCGCCTGAAAGACCTGCTTGATAGCGCATGTGTGCTGGTGGAGCGCTGGGCCGATACGCCCGTCATGGCCTTCACCCATCTGCAGCCCGCCGAGCCGACCACGCTTGGCTACCGCCTGGCACAGTATGCCCAGGATTTGTTTATGGACTGGCGCAATTTGCACCGTGTGCGCAAGGGGATCAGGGGCAAAGGGTTGAAAGGCGCGGTGGGAACAGGCGCGTCCTTTGCCGATCTGTTGGGGGCAGAAAATTTTGCCGCCCTGGAATCCCGGTTTTCCGAGATGCTAGGGCTTCCCTTTTTTCTTGTGACCACCCAGACGTACCCGCGCAAGCAGGACTACGAGGTGGTCTGCGCGCTGGCCGGGCTGGGGGCCTCTGTATATAAATTCGCCTTCGATCTGCGGTTGCTCCAGTCACCGGCTGTAGGGGAGTTGGCCGAACCGCGCGGGCCGGCGCAAGTCGGTTCTTCGGCCATGCCCTTCAAGCGTAACCCGATCCACAGCGAGAAGATGGATTCGCTGGCTCGTCTGCTGGCGCAATACCCCCGGGTGGCCTGGGACAACGCGGCCCATTCGCTGTTGGAACGCACCCTGGATGATTCCGCCAACCGCCGCGCAGTTCTCCCGGAAGCATTTTTGATCGCGGATGAATTGCTGCGGGTGGCTGAACGGGTGATGGGCGGGATGCAGGTCGATCCAGGCGCGCTGGCGCGCAATCTGGCCCTCTATGGCCCGTTCGCGGCTACGGAACGGGTGCTCATGGCGCTCGGCAAAGCCGGCGCGGACCGGCAGGAGATGCACGAGCGCCTGCGGCGCCTTGCCATGCAAGCCTGGCGCGCGGTACAAGCAGGCGACTCCAACCCGCTGTTGGATTTGATTCTCGCGGACCGGGAGATCGAAAGGTATCTGAGTGCAGAGGCCGTTCGTGCCTTGATGGATGTCTCGCGTTATGTGGGGGACGCGCCCCAGCGCGCCAGAGCGCTGGCAGCCCGGATCAGAACGGAAATTGCAGACCGGTGACAGGCCAGACGGGGGCTGTCAGACCAGCCTGGCCTCGACCACAATTTCACCCACAGCGGCCAGCGCGCGGGAGATGGGGCAATTTTCTTTGGAGACCGCCACCAGCTCCTGGAATTTGCTGTCATCGATGCCGGGCACCTCGGCTTCGGTGGTCAGGGCGATTTTTTCGATCACCGGGCCGGTGTCGTCACGGCCGAAGTGTACCGCGGCGCGGGTGTGGATGCGGGCGGGGGGATGCCCTGCGTTGGTCAGCTGCGCGCTGAGGAACATGGAAAAGCAGCCGGCGTGGGCCGCGCCGATCAGTTCCTCCGGGTTGGTGCCCGGCTGGTCGCCGAAGCGCGTTGCGAAGGAAAAGGGGACGTCGAACGCGCCGCTACCGACTTTCATGTTGCCTTTTCCTTCTTTGAGTGTGCCTTGCCAGGTGGTTGTTGCTTTTCGTATAGCCATAGTTCTACCTCTCGATTTGGTTGAGCAATGATGAAAAATGTTCTCCGCTGTCTGCGGTTGCAATCGCCGCTTATCGAAAATTGGGTTCCGGTTCAGGCCTGTTGTCCAGAATTTCTTCGATTCTTTCCATGACCTCACCGGTCAGTTTTTCGACCACCTCCAGTGCCTTCATGTTTTCGTGTACTTGCGAGGCTCTGGATGCGCCAGTGATGACCGTGCTAACGTGGGGATTCTTCAGACACCAGGCCAGGGCAAGCTGTGCCATTGTGCAGCCGAGTGGTTTTGCCACCTCTTCGGTCAGCCGTTTGACCTTCGCGATCTGTGTTTTGGCTTCTTCGCTCTCGAATCGCTCTCGCAGCCATTCGTACCCCTCCAGCCGGGCGCGGCTGCCTTCCGGGATGCCCTGGTTGTATTTGCCGGTCAGCAGGCCGCTTGCCAGGGGGCTCCAAACGGTGGTCCCCAGGCCGATCTCGCGGTACAGGCGGGCATATTCCCGCTCCACCCGTTCACGGTGCAGCATGTTGTATTGGGGCTGTTCCATCAGGGGCGGGATCAAGTGTTCCTGCCGCGCGATGGCGTAAGCCTCCATGATCTGCTGCGCGCTCCATTCGCTGGTACCCCAGTACAAGGCCCACCCGCGGTCGATCACGTGGTTCATGGCGCGCACCGTCTCTTCGATGGGGGTGTTGGGATCGGGGCGGTGGCAAAAGATCAGATCGACGTAGTCCATTTGCAGGCGCTGGAGGGAGGCCAGCGTGCCCTCGATGATGTGTTTGCGGGACAGGCCGCGGTCGTTTGGCCCCTGCCCGCCCCAAAAGATTTTGGTGGAGATCACCAGGTCGGAGCGTTTCCAGCCCGCTCTTTTGATCACGTTGCCCATCACGACTTCGGCTCTGCCGCCCGCATAGGCCTCGGCGTTGTCGAAGAAGTTGACCCCTGCATCGTAAGCCGCGGTCATGCACTGGTAGGCGATGTCTTCCCCTACCTGCTCGCCGTAAGTGACCCATGCGCCCAGCGAGAGGGCCGAGACCTGCAGCCCGGAATTTCCGAGAAAGCGGTATTCCATTTCCATGCCTTTTTTCCTTTGTTCAAGTTTGTTTGGGGGTGATTTTTTGCCGCATCTGGGTTAACGTCTCCGCGTTGATCGCGCCCAGAACGGGGTATGAGGTGCCTTCATAGTTTTTCCCTGCCACCATGGGGAAAGGTGCCCCTTCGTAGGGGTGAATCGCTCCCCCGGCCTCTTGCAGCACCAGCCAGCTGGCCGCGATGTCCCAAATTTTCGGTGTGCTTTCGAATCCGGCTATCGATGCGCCGCGCGCTATGGCACAAAAGTTGTACGCAGCCGAACCCAGGATGCGGCATTTGTAGCGGATACGGGCGTCGTACCGCCGGTGCAGACGGCTGTCGCAGATGAAAAAGGAGATGGGGTGCTTGGGGGGGCTGACCCGGAGCGGTGTGCCGTTGAGTTGGACGCCCCCGCCCCGCTGGGCGGTGTAGAGTTCGTTGATGTAGGGGAAGTAGAGAACGCCGATCTCGGGCCAGCCGTTTACCACGCGGGCGATGGATACCCCCCAATAGTGGACTCCCAGGCTGAAATTGGCGGTCCCGTCCAGGGGGTCTATCACCCAGGTGGGGGTGGCGGTATCGACGTAGGTGGTGTTGTGTTCCTCGCTAAGGATGTGATCATCAGGGAATTGGGCGCGGATGGCGTTCGTGATGTGTTGGTCGGCTGCCAGATCCGCTTCGGTGATGATGGTGTGATCGGCTTTCAGCCTGGATTGGGTGTTGGGGTTGGTGTAATATTCGAGCAGTAATTGGCCGCTCTCGCGGGCCAGTTGGATGGCGAAGGTGTAGGCGTCTGTCATGGGGGGCAGTATAACACGGTTATGCGCTGGTTTTGCGGGCGGGATTGGGTTTTCGTCAACATGGTTGTACGTCGCTGGCGGGCGTGTGTTTGTCATCCAAACACACTTTTGAGGTCATCCAACAACATCTGGACGGAACTCACCGGCCTGGATACATCGAACAGCAGGTAGCGGGCGGAGTCGTATGGGCGGGCGTGTACCCCGCCAGCAACGCGCAGTTGCTTGCCCGCCACGATTTTATGCCCGTTGGGGCAGACGATGTGACCGGAGACCAGCACGGTTTGGGGTTTAAAGCCGAACGACAGCGCGTGTAAGGTGGTTTCCAGGATGTGTGTATAGCGGGCTTCTCCGTATTCGTATTCGTTTTTGTTGAAGAGCGTTTCCCACAGCAATTGAAATTCGGGGATGTAGGCGGAGACGATGCTGCCCAGCAGTAATTCGTTGAAGCGGGGATCATCCGGTCCCTGGATGGCTAACAGGCGCTGGGCGGCTTGTTCGTAAGGCTCCTGAGTTTGGCGCGCGTATACTTCGCGTAAAATGGGGAGTTGTTCGGGAGAGAGCATAGCGCGCGCTTTTGCCAGTGTTTCTTTGTGAGAGAAGTGTAGTATCGCGGTTTGGCCGTTGGGGGTTGCCAACGCGGCCGCGCCCCCCGCGTGGCAAATCGCCACCCCGGCCCGGGTGCGGACGAAAAAAGGCAGGCTGTCGAACAGTTCGATGATCGCCCGGCGGTGTTCTCCCATTGCAGCCTCGAAGCGCGGGGTGTACGTCACGTCACCTTTCTGGATGGTGACGCCATACAGGTGTGGCATTTCGTGGTTGCCGAGCAGGTAAATGAGGTTGTCTTTCAGTTCCTCCCTGAGTTGTAGCACGTCGAGAACGATCTCGAGGGATTTGTCAAATTGTGCCGGGCCTTCGCTGTGGATGAGATCCCCTGTGAAGATCAGGTAGTCTGCCAGGCCGCGGGCGCGCAGACGCAGAAAGTGGTCGCGGTACCAGCGATAGAGGTCCCAGTCGCCGTGCAAATCGGTCACCACCATGGCGCGGCCTTCGGAGAGCGTGCGCAATCGAGGCAGCGGGTTGGACATGGAGGGGATTTTAACACATAGACCGCTGGTTCGTTTTAAGGATAAGTGACGATCAGCGTGTAGGGGTTGTTACACGCCCCGCATTTTGAAGTGTCGTTGAAGATGTAGATGTAGTATGTGCCCGCCTGCCCATTGTATTCGATGTGGTAGGGGGGAGAGAGCGCTACCGCGACCGGGCCGTTGGCAACTGTTTCATAAAAGAGCTGTATTTGCGTGCCGAGCACACTCTCCAGGGGGTGATCGAGCACGTCGATGACGATTTGTCCATCGTTTTCCAGTTCGATGCTGAAGTAGTCTCGCAGGTCCGTAGGGAGGCCGAAGTAGCTGGTTCCCGAACGTAGCGGTCCGTTGGCCTGTTCGTAATTGTCGTTGGGTTCTTCCTCGAACGGGCCTTCGAAATAGGTGGCGTTGAGGAGCGAAATGAGGGGGAAATACACTTTCTGGGGTTGTGGGGGGGGCGGGGTGTTTGTGTTTGTGGGTGTTGGTGTGATGGTGGGAGAGGCTGTGCTTGTGGGCGTTGGTGTGTTTGTGGGCGTTGGCGTGGTAGTAGGGGTTGGTGTTGGGGTGGGGG
>JALUWE010000582.1 GCA_027019845.1 Anaerolineales bacterium
GTGCGACGTGCGGAGTTCGGTGTACAGCGTCCTCAGCCCCCTCAGCGCTTCAACGCTCCGAAGTACAGTGTCCAGTGTCCTCAGTGCCTTCAGTGATCCAATGGTGTGCGACGTGCGGAGTTCGGTGTACAGCGTCCTCAGCCCCCTCAGCGCTTCAGCGTTCCGAAGTACAGTGTCCAGTGTCCTCAGTGCCTTCAGTGCTCCAATGGTGTGCGACGTGCGGAGTTCGGTGTACAGCGTCCTCAGCCCCCTCAGCGCTTCAGCGTTCCGAAGTACAGTGTCCAGTGTCCTCAGTGCCTTCAGTGCTCCAATGGCGTGCGACGTGCGGAGTTCGGTGTACAGCGTCCTCAGCCCCCTCAGCGCTTCAACGCTCCGAAGTATAGTGTCCAGTGTCCTCAGTGCCATCAGTGCCATCAGTGTTCAGTGGTCAGTGGTCAGGGAGAAGCAACTCGCCATCCAACCGTCGAACCGTGCTATAATCGCCCCCATCGGAGAAAGATGCCATGACCCTTGATCCTTCCTTTTTGAGCAACTTTTTGTTGGGACTGACGGCCTGGGGCGCGGCCTTCATCGCCGCGCTGTGGCTCAGCCTGGTGATCTGGACGTACCGCGACATCTCGGCGCGCGGCAAAGACCCGCTGATCCGCTTTCTGGCGGTGTTGGTGGTGGCGGTGTTGTTCCTGCCCGGCATCGTGATCTACCTGATTTTGCGCCCCCCGTACACGCTGGAGGATGAGTACCAACGCACGCTGGAGGAGGAAGCCCTGCTGCGCGCCATCGAGGAGGCGGCCACCTGCCCCGGCTGCGGGCGGCACACCAAAGACGACTGGCTGATTTGCCCCCACTGCCACACCAAACAAAAGAAGCCCTGCCACCACTGCGGCTACCTGATGGACCTGGCCTGGAACCTGTGCCCGCACTGCGGCACGCCCGCGCCCGGTATGCGCCGCGAGGGCGACACCCTGGACGAGGCTCTGCAGCCGCTGGTGCTGGAGTTCCCGCAAGAGGAAGATGGGTTAGAGGCAGACGATCTGCCGGAACTGGCCACCAGCGCGGATTTGGAAACCCTCCCCACCACGAGCGAAAGCGAGGAAGTCTGAGTGAGCAACCGGTGGTGGGGGAGATGGAGACGGACGACCGGGGACGGGGGATGGTTGTTCGGCGCGTGGTTATTGGTGGTCGGGGCGACCGGCCGGTCGCCCCGACGGTCGCTGTGCTCCGGATTCTTCGGTCGCTGCGCTCCCTCAGAATGACAGGGTTGCGTGTCATTCTGAGCGACAGCGAAGAATCTCAGCGATGGTGGGGGAGATTCTTCGGGCACTGCGTGCCCTCAGAATGACGGGATAGGTTGCGCTCCGGATTCGTCGGTCGCTGCGCTCCGGATTCGTCGGTCGCTGCGCTCCGGATTCGTCGGTCGCTGCGCTCCGGATTCTTCGGTCGCTGCGCTCCCTCAGAATGACAGTTCCCAACTGCGTAAGTCCTGTCACGTGTACACCTGGGCTGAATGCGAACGATTACCCCACGCCTCGCCGCAGTGGTAGCGGGCGAGAAATCTACCCCCCCACCTCCACAGCCAACGCCTCCCACCCCGCGTAGCGGGCTGCCTCGCCCAGATCGCCTTCGATGCGCAGCAACTGGTTGTACTTGGCGACCCGGTCGGAGCGTGCCGGCGCGCCGGTTTTGATCTGCCCCATGTTGAGGGCCACCGACAGGTCCGCGATGGTGGCATCTTCGGTCTCGCCGGAGCGGTGGGAGGTGACTGTGCGCCAACCAGCCCGGTGGCACAGTTCTACCGCCTCGATGGTCTCGGTCAGCGTGCCGATCTGGTTGACCTTGACCAGCAGCGCGTTGCAGGCGCGTTCCCGGATGGCGCGGCGCACCCGTTCCGGGTTGGTGACCAGCAGGTCGTCGCCCACGATCTGCACCCGGTCGCCGATCTCCTGGCGCAGCAGCTTCCAGCTCTGCCAGTCGTCTTCGGCCAAGCCGTCTTCGAGGGACACGATGGGGTACTGCTCCACCCAGGATTTCCAGAAAGCCACCATTTCCTCCCCGCTCAGTTTTTTGCCCTCTTTGCGCAGGTGGTAGAGGCCGGTGTCGGTTTCGTAGAATTCGGAGGCCGCCGGGTCGAGCGCGATGGCGACCTGCCCGCCAGGTTGGTAGCCCGCGGTTTCGATGGCCTCCAGGATGACCTCCACGGCCTCGGCGTTGGCCTTGAGCGCGGGCGCGTAACCGCCCTCGTCGCCGACCAGCGCGGTGTAACCGCGGCCCTTGAGCACGGATTTGAGCGCGTGGTAAATCTCCGCGCCCCAGCGCAGCCCCTCGCTGAAGGAGTCCGCGCCCAACGGCATGACCATGAACTCCTGCGCGTCGGTGGACTGCCAGCCGGTGTGTGCGCCGCCGTTGAGGATGTTCATCATCGGCACCGGCAGCACATGCGCGTACACCCCGCCGATGTAGCGGTAGAGCGGCAGGTCGAGCGCGTTGGCCGCGGCCTTGGCCACCGCCAGGCTGACGCCCAAAATCGCGTTTGCGCCCAGGTTGGCCTTGTTGGACGTGCCGTCCAGCTCGAGCAAGGCCTGATCGATCAGTTTTTGCTCGGTGGCGTCCCAGCCATCCAGCATCTCGGCGATCGGGCCGTTGACGTTGGCGACCGCTTTGGTCACGCTTTTGCCGTTGTAGCGCGATTTATCGCCGTCGCGCAGTTCCAGCGCTTCGTGGACGCCGGTGGAGGCGCCTGAAGGCACCGCGGCGCGGCCCCAGCTGCCATCCAGCAGCGTAACTTCGACCTCGATGGTCGGGTTGCCGCGCGAGTCCAGAATTTGTCGTGCAAAGATGTTTTCGATAGTGGTTGCTTCCATGCTGTTTCTCGTGTTATCGGGAGTCAGGGGACGGATTGGCTCCAGGCAAGTACCGCATACGGGTTGCAACCCGCTCACAGTGCGTTTCCAACGCACCCGGACAGTGTTCCCCAACCATACCGCTCACTGAACACTGAATACTGAACACCGTTCACTGTTCATTCCCATTCGACGGCGGGGTGCTGATCTGGGGGGGAGAGAGTAATTCCGCAGCGGCTTCTGCGCCCTCGGAGGCCCCCACGCTGCGCAAATCCGCCTCCGCGATGCGCGCCACCGAGGCCACGCTGTCGCCTTCCTGCAGGTTGATCAGCCGGACGCCCATCGTGGCTCTGCCGGCGCGGGAAATCTGCTTGACTTTGGTGCGGATGACCAGGCCGTTGGTGGTGATGATGGTCAGGTGGTCGTTCTTTTGCACCACGCGCGCCGCGGCGATCTTGCCCACGCGAGGGATGGCCTTTTTGTCGATGGTCAACACCCCTTTGATGGCGCGGCCTTTGGAGGGGTAGGCCTCCAGGGGGGTGCGTTTGCCATACCCGCGGCTGGTCACGATCAGCAAATCGCCGCCGGGTTCGACCACTTCCATACCGGTGACGCGGTCCCCTTTCCGCAGGCGAATACCCATCACCCCGGCCGCGGGACGCCCCATGGGGCGCACCAGCTTTTCGGAGAAGCGCACGGCCTGCCCCTGCTCGGTGACGATGATGATGTCGTCCTCTCCGTGGGTGAGCCGCACCCAGCCCAGCTCGTCATCCTCGTCCAGGCGGATGGCGATCAAGCCGGAGGGCCGCACAGAGGCAAAGTGGGACAGATCGACGCGCTTGATGCGCCCTTTGCGGGTCACCATCGTGCAGTAGTCGGCCTCGTCGAAGTTGGGCACTGCGACCGCGGCGGTGATGGTCTCGTTGGAGTCGAGCGCCAGCACGTTGACGATGGGGATGCCTTTGGCGGTGCGCCCGGCGTCGGGAATCTGGTAGGCTTTTTCGGAGTAGACTTTGCCCTTGTCCGAGAAGAACAGGATGGTTTGCAGCGAGCGGGCCGGGATCATGATCAGCACTTCGTCTTCGTCTTTGGTGGTGTGCCCTTTGACCCCGCGTCCCCCCCGGCCCTGGGCGCGGAAGGTCTTGGCGGCCACGCGTTTGATGTAGCCGCGCTCGGTCAGGCTGATCAACACGGCCTCGTCCTTGACCAGGTCTTCTTCGCTCAGGTCGCCGGAGGCCCCGGCCGCGATCAGGGTGCGCCGCTCGTCGCCGTATTTTTCGGCCACATCGAGCAGGTCTTCTTTGATCAAAGCCAGGATTTTCTTCGGGTGTGCCAACAGGTCTTCCAGGTAGGCGATGCGTTCCATGAGCTGGCGGTGTTCTTCTTCGATCTTTTGGCGTTCGAGCGCGGCCAGGCGGCGCAGTTGCATGTCCAGGATGGCCTGCGCCTGGAGTTCGGACAGGTCGAAGCGCGTCACCAACGCGGTTTTGGCGACTTCGGCGTTGGCCGAGTTGCGGATGGTCTCGATCACCGCGTCCAGGTTGGCGAGCGCGATCAGCAGCCCCTCCAGGATGTGGGCGCGGGCGCGTGCCTTCCCGAGCTGGAATTCGGTGCGGCGGGTGATCACCTCGCGGCGGTGCTCGATGTAGATTTGCAGGGCGCGCTTGAGGGAGAGCAGACGCGGCTCGCCGTTTACCAGCGCCAACAACTGCACGCTGAAGGTGGATTGCAGGGGGGTGAATTTGTACAGCCGGTTGAGCACTTTACGGGGCTGCGCGCCGCGCTTGAGTTCGATCACGATGCTCAGCCCGCGGCGGTCGGATTCGTCGCGCAGGTCGCTGATGTCCACCAGGCGACCGCTGCGCACCAGGTCCGCGATGCGCTCGATCAGGTTGGTGATGTTGGTCTGGTAGGGGACTTCGGTGATCACGATGCGGTAGCGGTTGCTGCCCATCTCTTCGATGTGGGCGCGGCCGCGCACCGCCAGCCGCCCGCGGCCCGAGCTGTAGGCCTGGCGGATGCCCTCGTTGCCGACGATGATGCCCCCGGTGGGGAAATCCGGCCCCTGGACGTGTTGCAACAGGTCCTCGACCGAGATGTCGTCCAGGTTGTCGTAGTGGTCGATCATGTGGGTGAGGGCGTTGACCAGCTCGATCAGATTGTGGGGCGGGATGTTGGTAGCCATGCCGACCGCGATGCCGGAGGAGCCGTTGAGCAGCAGGTTGGGCAGCCGCGCCGGCAAGACTTGCGGTTCTTGCAACGACCCGTCGAAGTTGTCGGCAAAATCGACCGTGTTCTGGTCCAGATCGACCAGCATCTCCTCGGCCATGCGGCCCAGGCGGGCTTCGGTGTAGCGCATGGCCGCCGGGGAGTCGCCGTGGATCGAACCGAAGTTGCCCTGCCCGTCGATCAGGGGGTAGCGCATGGAGAAATCCTGCGCCATGCGCGCCATGGCGTCGTACAC
>JALUWE010000583.1 GCA_027019845.1 Anaerolineales bacterium
AGACAGCGGGCGAACAGGTGACAGTCACTTCCAAAGTGACTGTCACCCAAGAAGGACGACAAGGTACTCATCCCTGTGCAGTTCGAGGGAACAGGTGACAGTCACTTCCAAAGTGACTGTCACCTGTTAGGTCAGCCCCAGGCCGTGCCAGGGGGCGGCGTACTTCTCATCCAGTTCGATGGCCTTGCGGAAGGCTTTCTCACGCCTCGTCCTGTGCGGCTTGCGCCTCCTTCAGCAGGGCAATCATCTCCTCGATGCCCTCCGGCGGCTGGGGCGCGCTTTGCAACAGTTCGTAGTCGTCGAAGTCAATGACGTCGCCGGGCAGCATGTGACGGATGGCCTCGGCCAGGGTTTGCAGCGCATCTTCCTTTTGCCCCAGGCAGAGCAGGGCGATGGCTTTTCCTGAAAGCAGGTCAAACTTGTTTTGATAACGGTCGTGCCAGGCCTGCTCCCACTGCGCCAGGGCATCGCGGAAATGCCCCTCGCTTTCCGGCTGCCCTTCGTGGCGGGCCAGCACACCCAACTGGATGAGCGGGGCGAAGGTGTTCTGCGGGTGCAAGCGGATGCGCTCGGCCAGTTCGCGGCGGGTCAGGTCGAAGCGATGTTGGTTTTTATAGACAGCGGGCGAACAGGTGACAGTCACTTCCAAAGTGACTGTCACCCAAGAAGGACGACAAGGTACTCATCCCTGTGCAGTTCGAGGGAACAGGTGACAGTCACTTCCAAAGTGACTGTCACCTGTCTGTCACCTGTAGACCTCCGAGTTTTTGGAAAGCTCGGAGGTCTTCTCCCCGCCCTCGCCGACCAGCGCCCAGAAGCGCGGGTCATCGTGCAGGGATTCCAAATCCGGGTCCTGGCGTGCCCAAAGACGGTCGCCGGGCGCTTTCTCGAGCGCAATCGCCAGCAGGCGCAGGGCTTCTTCGCTATCGCCGCAAATGGCGGCGAAGCAGGCGCGGTTGTATTCGCTTTCCTTCTCCATCAGCGGGCGGGCGATCTCCTGCTCGCGGCGGGCTTCCGCTTCCCGCCCCAGGCGGCGCAGGATGCCGACCAGAGAACTGCGCATCATGCCGTTTTCCGGCGCCAGTTCCACCGCCTTGCGGAAGGCGGCCAGCGCGGCCTCCAGGTCGCCCTGCAGGGTGTAGGTCAGCCCCAGGCCGTTCCAGGGGGTGGCTCTTGGTTGAAGTTCAAGAGATTTTTTGTAGGCGGCGATGGCGTCTTCGTAGCGGCCCAGGTCGCGGTAGACGTTCCCCAGGTTGTGCCAGGGGGCGGCGAACTTTTCATCCAGCTCGATGGCCTTTTGGTAGGCTTTGATGGCTTCTTCGTAGCGGCCCAGGTCGCGGTAGACATTGCCCAGGCCGTTCCAGGGATAGGCGAACTTCTCATCCAGCTCGATGGCCTTTTGGTAGGCTTTGATGGCCTCTTCGTGGCGGCCCAGGTCGCGGTAGACGGCCCCCAGGTTGTTCCAGAGGGCGGCGGCCTCTGGTGGGGGGGAGGCGCTGTTTCGCCCGTACAGCTCGATGGCCTTGCGGTAGGTTTCAATGGCCTCCTCGTGGCGGCCCAGGGCGCGGTAGCTTTCTGCGAGCATGTGGCTTATTTGTGCAAGATACTTTCTCTGCTGCGGAAGAAAGGTGGCCGTTTCGTTACGCGTTAAGAGATGTGCAAATTCCGAGATAAAGCGTGGCCAAGCAGGGTGGGACAAGCTCAAAGGCGCATCTAGATTTTCAAAAAAGACAGGTTCTACCCGAAGCGCATTCTGGAAAGCCGAGAGGGCCTCCTGTGCCTGTCCTGTTATCAACAACATAGGACCTAAGAGCAAGTAGGGTTCGGGCTGTGAGATTTGGATGGCATAGTCTAACAGAGATGAAATGGTGTTTCTTATCTGCTGTATTGTGGGGACAGGAACTCTCTGCGGTGATCGAATTCTGGCATCACAGGCCTTTTGTAGAATCTGCACAGCCGTATGACGATTTCCTATAGAGATTGCCAATGCGAAAAGTGCACCATACGCTAATGGGTCTTCTGGCTCCAGTTCAATGGCCTTCTGGTAGGCGGCGATGGCCTCCTCGTGGAGGCCCAGGTCGGCGTAGACGCTCCCCAGGCCGTTCCAGGGATAGGCGGCCTCTGGTGGGGGCGAGGCGCCGCCTCGCCCATACAGCTCGATGGCCTTTTTGTAGGCTTCGATGGCCTCTGCGTGGCGGCCCAGGGCGCGGTAGACGGCCCCCAGGTTGTTCCAGGGGGTGGCGTACTTCTCATCCAGCTCGATGGCCTTGTGGAAGGCTTCGATGGCTTTCTCATACTCGCCCAGGTCTTTGTACACCAGCCCCAGGCCGTTCCAGGCCAGTGTGTGAGCGCTTGCAGGAGTTCCCTGAACATCGGGCAACTCAGTGGCCTTTTTGTAGGCTTCGATGGCCTCTTCGTGGCGGCCCTGCTTGCGGTAGACATTGCCCAGATTGGCATAGGCCCACTTGAATTCGGGGTCAATCTCCAGCGCCTTGCGGTAGTGCTCGATGGCTTTCTCATACTCGCCCAGGTCTTCGTACACCAGCCCCAGGCCGTTCCAGGGGGTGGCGTACTTCTCATCCAGCTCGATGGTCTTGTGGAAGGCTTCGATGGCTTTCTCATACTCGCCCAGGTCTCTGTACACCAGCCCCAGGCCGTTCCAGGGATAGGCGGCCTTCTTATCCAGATCGATGGCCTTTTGGTAGGCGGCGATGGCCTCTGCGTGGCGGCCCAGGGCGCGGTAGACGTTCCCCAGGCCGTTCCAGAGGAAGGCTTTGCCGTCGTCCAGCGCCAGGGCTTGTTGGAGGTTCTCCAGCGCCTTTTCGTGTTTCCCCGCGGCCCGGTACAGCCCGCCCAGGGTGAAGAGCAGGTCCACCCGCGCGGCGCGCGTCTCCTCCCCCTGCGGCAGGTCGGCCAGCAGGGCCTCCCGCAGGCGGATTTTGGCCTCCGTGTCCTCCCGCAGCGTGTGGCCACCCCAGTCGTGCCAGGCCAGTTCGCGGGCGACGGCGGCGCGGTGCGCGGTCTGCGGCGGCTCGACGAACTCCACCACCCGGTGGCGGAAGGCCCAGAAATCGGGGGCGTGCCGCGCCAGGGCCACGGCCTCCCCCTCCGTCAGCCAGAACACCACCCGCAACCCGCGCTCGATGAACAGTTCGCGGCGCAGGTTGAGGGCGCGGTAGGCGTTCAGGCCGTCCTCCCCGCCGCCCCACCCCAGCCCGGAGACGAAGAAGACCGTGCGCTCCGGCGCGGGGTGCGCGGCCAGCAGGGTGGGCACGTCGCTGTGGGCCTCATCCACGCGCAGGGAGTGGACTTCCTGCCCCTGGGCGCGCAGGAAGCGGCGCAATTCACGCTCCACCTCTTCGCGCACCCACTCCGAGGCGTAGATCGCCAGCAGCAGCGCGGCCTTCCGGTGGCGGATGGCGCGCGCCAGCTCGCGCTGCAAGCGCCGCACGCGGGTCCGGAAGGTCTCTTGCAGTTCAACTTGCAGGCTCATCGGGGCGTTCTTCGTCCAGCAACTTGTTCAGGGCGGGGTGCACATCGTACCAGGGTTCGCCGTTGGCGTATTCCAGCACGGCCAGCAGTTGCAGCAGGGTCGCCACCCGGTCGGGGTCGTCCAGTTGGTTGGTGGCGCGGATGCGCGCCAGGGTGTGGCGCTGTTCGATGTTCAGGATGCGGCGGTATTCGCCGCGGATTTCGGCGGCCGCGGCGGCTACGTCGTCTTCCTCTACGCGCGCGTGTTCGGCCTCCAGGCCGCGGTCAATGGCGTTGCGTAGGATGCGCATCAGTTCGCGAAACACGCCGCCGCTCATCCCCGCGGCCAGGTCCAGGGCCTGGGGGGTGATCAGTTCGGGGGCCATGCGCCGCAGCACAGCCTGCTGCAGGGTCTGGTAGCCGCGCTCGTCTCTGGCCTGGTGGTCCTGCTCGGCGTGCAATTTGATGTTGGGCAGAAAAATGGCGCGGTCGCGGATGGCTTCGAACTCCGGCCCGTAGAAGAGCGGGCTGGAGACGGTGTAGACGATGGGGCAGGTGGGTTGCAGCATGATCTCGCGGCGGTCGTAGAAGATGCGCCGGGCGACATCCAGGGAGGGCTTGTCCAGGTCGTCGATCAGCACCAGCGGGGGACGTTTTTCCCGCCCGTAGATGGCGTGGGAGATGTTGTTCACGACTTCGAGCAGGCCGGTGATGTCGCGCTCGAAGACCTGGTGCAGTTCGTGGCGGGTGCGGGGTTCCAGTTTGACCTTGGCGCCCAGTTTGGCGAAGAAGCCGTCCAGCCGGGCGTCCAGTTCGCTCTCGGCGATGCGCCCGGAGAGCGAGGCCTGGATGCGCTCTTCCACCCGGCCGCGCCAGGAATCCAGTTCTTTGAGCAGGCCCTTCGGGAGTCTGCCGCCCGCGGCGCGGTATTGGCGGTACATCTGCGCACCCAGAATGAGCAGCACATCGCGGTAATCCAGGTTGTTGATGTCGGCTTCGTCGCGAATGGAGAAGTGAATGGGGAAGAACTTCCGTCGTATTTCGGGGGCGGCAGCCAGGCGTGACAATTCGGTGGATTTGCCGCAGCCGCGATGGCCGGAGAAGAACAGCTTGGGCGGGTTGTGGTAGGGGCGCAGCAGGATGCGCCGCAGGCGGTCGGCGGGGTTATCCGGGCGGAAGACGTAGAAAGGATGCGGTTTGCCGGTTTCGGGGTCAGGCGCGAGAGGCAGGTCTGGCTCGAAGTTGAGCCAGGCGGTGTCCATATCGGTGGCCTGACGGAATTCTGTTGCGTTCATGGCCTCTCCCTGGGTGGTCGAGCGGGTGAGAAGAAGATGGCGGGTTCATTATACTCCATCCCTGGCCGGTTCTTCTGCGCGGGGGTGCGCTTGCCGGGGGCGGCGGCAAGGGCTGGTAGGTGTCCGGCGCGCCGCGGCGGGGGGTGCTTCAGCCTACCGCTTCCCAACCACCGCCCGCGCCGCGCCCACGAAGTAGATCGAGCCGGTGATCAGCAGGTGCCCGTCGGGGGGCAGGGCTGCCAGGCCGCGTTGGATGCCGTCCTGCACGCTGTCTGCCAGTTCCACGGGCACGTCCGGGGCCAGCCTGTGCAGGGCTGCGGCCAGCGCCTGGGGGGTCATGCCGGGCTTGCCGTACACCGGGTTGGGCGCGAAGATGAAGCGCTCGGCCAGGGGCAGCAGGGCGCGCAACATGGCCGCGGCATCTTTGATCAGCAGGCTGCCGAACAGCACGGTGAAACGCCGTGCGGGGAAAAGCTGGCGCAGGCTGCTGGCCAGGGAACGCATTTTGTGGGGGTTGTGTGCGCCGTCCAGGAT
>JALUWE010000584.1 GCA_027019845.1 Anaerolineales bacterium
CACTGGGGGCACTGAGACCGCTGAGACTACTCAGACCAATAAGACCAATAAGACCAATAAGACCAATAAGACAAATCAGACAAATCAGACGACTGAAGAGGCTGAAAGCGCAGCACAACCCCTTCCCACCTCGCACGCCCGCCCTTCGCGCCCTGACCCCAACTTCACCGCCATCTACCAACAATACCAGCACGCGCTGCGCAAGAACCATCTGCTCGACTTCGACGACCTGATCCTGGAGACCATCCGCCTGTTCGAGACCTCCCCCGAAACGCTGGCCAAATACCAGCAGCGTTTCCGCTGGATTTCGGTGGATGAATACCAGGACATCAACCATGCCCAATACCGCCTGCTGCGGATGCTGGCTGCCGGGGGCAGCAACCTGTGCGTGATCGGCGACCCGGACCAGGCCATCTACGGCTTTCGCGGCGCGGACCGCGGCTATTTTCTGCGTTTTCAGCACGATTTCCCGGACGCCCAAACCGTCCACCTGACCCAAAACTACCGCTCCACCCAAAACATCCTCGCCGCGGCCACGCAAGTGATCGCCAAAAGCGCAGACCGCCAGCAGATCGAGCTGTTCTCCGAGTTCGCCAGCCAGACGCGGCTGGAAATCTTCCACGCGGCCACAGACAAGGCCGAGGCCGAGTTCGTGACGCATGAGATCGAGAAGATGCTGGGCGGCACGAGCTATTTTTCCCTCGATTCGGGCCGTGTGGGGGGTGACGAGACCGGCCTGCGCTCTTTTGCGGACTTCGGGGTGCTGTTCCGCGTGGCCGCGCTGGCGCAGCCGTTCATCGAGGCCTTCGACCGTGCCGGGTTTCCCTACCAGGTGGTGGGGCGGCGGTCGTTTTTCGAGCACACGGAGATTCAGGCGATTCTGGCCGCGTTGTGGGCGCTGCACAACCCCGATCTGGCGTTCCACCGCCGGCGCGCCCGCGGGCTGCCCCTGCTCACCGGGCCGGGCAACGTGGCGGAGGCCATCTCCCAACTGCGCGCCGCCCAAAAGCTGGACCAAAAGCAGGATGTCCGCGTCCGGCGGCTGATCGCGCTGGCCGAACCGTTTGGTGACGACCTGCGCGGCTTCCTCGAAAACGTCGTGCTGCAACGCGAGGCCGACGACTACGACCCGCGCGCTGACCGCATCGCGCTGATGACCATGCACGCCTCCAAAGGGCTGGAATTTCCGGTGGTGTTCATCGTGGGGTGCGAGGAGACCCTGACCCCCTACCAGCGGGACGGCCAGACCGCGGACCTGGAAGAGGAGCGGCGGTTGTTCTACGTAGGCATGACGCGCGCCAGAGAAAAACTGGTGCTGACCCGCGCCCGCAAGCGGTTTCTCTACGGCCAGACGGTACGCAACCAGCCGTCACGTTTCCTGAACGATATCGAAGACGCGCTGAAGGAACTGCGAGAGATGGAGAAACGCACGCGCCCCCGAAAAGATTTGCAGATGCGGTTGTTTTAGAGGGGGGGGTAAAGCGTAGATATGAGAGACGGAAAAGAGAAGGCGCAGCGCATCACTTTAGCGAATTCGGCCATCATGTTACTCGCAGGCGGTATCGCCGGGGCGGTCAAACTGTACTCCAGGGACGCGGAGCGCATCGAACGGGTCACCGGCAAACCGGCTGAACAGATGACCCCGGAAGAGCTGTATGCGGCCATGCAGTTCCTGGACGTGTGCCGGATAGTGCTGGAGGATGAAGACATCGAGCTGATTGAAGCAGCCGAAAAACGCAAATAAAAGAAAAATGGCAGGTTATTCGCCTGCCATTTTTGGTTTAAGAATGAGGTTTCTAGAAACTAGAGAACAACTACATCTTGTGCTTGAGGGCCTTTTTGGCCTTCAACGATTGTGAATTCAACTCGGTCGCCTTCATTCACGGAGCGGTAGCCGGAGCCGCTGATGCCACTGTAGTGGACAAAAACGTCCTCGCCGTCTTCTTGCTCGATGAAACCGAAGCCTTTGGTTGGGTTGAACCACTTCACCACGCCGGTTTTTCGTTCGGACATGTTTTGGATACCTCCTTGTTAAGATTGTTGCGGTTAGAGGTTCCAGACTGCATTTGGATCAGAATGAGAACAACTACTAACGTGCAAATGCACTATATCACGGGCGTGGGGTATTGTCAACGAAATTGCGCGTTTTGCGCCTTTTTGCTCCAAATTACCGTTCCCTCATTTGCCTTTTCCGAACCAACTGGCTAATTTGTCCACAAACCCCGGCTCTTTCAGGCCCAGATGCTCCAACACCTGGTCAGGCCAGGGTTCCACCATCACCACCCCATCGGGGAAAACCACTGTGGGGACGGACAGGTTGCCGTTGGCGAGCTGTTTAAGCTCTTTCTTCCATTTGGGTTTGCCGCTCACTACATCGCGGTATTCATAGTCGATTTCGTGTCTGTTCAAGACATGGATCAGACCGCGGGCCTGGCTACAAAAATCGTGCCCATAAACGATCATTTTTGTCTCACCGGTATCGGGTTTTGTACGCGACATAGGACCTCCTACCCGCAGGGATGACAGGAACAACGCATTTTGTTTCTTATCCCGAATTGACGTTAATACATGGCACCCACGTGCTGATGTGTGCTGTGTTAGATGCCAGACTTTTTGAATATCAAAATTCTTACCCTATGCCGTTTGTTCCTTCAAAGCCAGCTTTTCTGCGATCACATCCTGCAAAATGGTGTCCAGGTCGCGTTGCGGCCTCCAACCGGTGAGCGCATGGATTTTGGAAATGTCCGGCACCCGGCGGCGCATGTCCTCGAACCCTGTTGCGTATGCTTGCTCGTAGGGAACGAAATCGATTCTGCTGGTGGGGTCGATTTCCGCCTCCCCTTGCATTTTGGCGAGCATGGACACTACCTTGCACGCCAGATCATAAATGGTGATCTCATTCGTGGAGCCAATGTTGAAGACCTGCCCCACCGCCTCAGGCTCTTCCGAGAGCGATAAGATGGCCTGAACCGCATCGGCAACGTGTAAAAAACAACGTGATTGTTTGCCGTCGCCATATACCGGCAACTTCTCCCCTTGAAGGGCCTTATCCACAAAACGAGGCACAACCATGCCATACCGCCCGGTCTGCCGCGGGCCGACGGTGTTGAACAGGCGGAAGATCACCACCGGCAACCCCTTTTCGCGGTAATAGGCCAGCCCCAGGAACTCATCCACCATTTTCGAGGCTGCGTAAGCCCAACGGCTGCGCGCGGTAGGCCCGAGCACCACATCGTCATCTTCTCGGAATGGGATGGCATTCCCTTTGCCATACACCTCCGAAGTGGATGCGAGCATCACTTTGGTTCGATAGCGCAGCGCAGTTCTGAGCACGGCCTCGGTGCCCATGATGTTGGCCTCGATGGTGTGTACCGGATGCTCGACGATCAGCATCACGCCCACAGCAGCAGCCAGATGAAAGATCAAGTCGCATTCGCTCACCAACCGGTCCATGACCACTTCATTGGTGATCGAATCGATTGCGAAACGAAAAGAGGGATGCGCGGTCAGGGGGGCGATATTCTCGAAGCGGCCGGTAGACAGATCGTCGATCACCGTGACGTGGTAGCCCCGGGTGAGCAACGCTTCGGCCAAGTGGGACCCAATGAAGCCGGCGCC
The DNA here is from genome assembly GCA_027019845.1 of Anaerolineales bacterium. GTDB lineage: Bacteria > Chloroflexota > Anaerolineae > Anaerolineales > JABWBV01 > JALUWE01. The sequence goes on from JALUWE010000584.1 coordinate 3,619, forward strand.
GCCCGTAATCAGCACGCGCGGCAAAGACTTGGTGCGGGAAAAAGCAGGTGCGGTCATTTTTTGCTCCTCTATTGGAGAAGTATAACACTACGCGCCGTGGTACCAAACCATCAAATATTTGAAGAATCGCTCAACTTTCGTCAAATAAGGTAAAATCTCTGTAACTGCTCAGTCGGATAGGATGCCTGCGCAATACGTCCTTTTAGCCCCTTAATGACAGTACTTACGCAGTTGGGACCCCACAGGTCTACCACCACACGATGCAGGAAGATTTTATCCAAAATAGATTGCATCCGGGCATCTCCATGCACTTTGAGGCCTGTGGGGTCCGGGTGCGACTTTTCAAGTGCGTAAGTCCTAATTACGCGAACACCGAGTGTGTAGAGACCATACACCGGGCCGGATACTACAATCGGGCTGGGTTGCGCGATATGTGAATGCGGCCGTTTTGTCGGCCCCATGTATGGAGGTGGATGGTGACCAAAGATGTTCGACCGCGTTCCCCCCTGTCTTCCTGGCTGGCCCGATTCGACGCGGATTTCGGGTTTTCGCCAGGGCAATGGATAAAGGGGCTGCTAGGCTCTCTGGCCGCGTTTTTTTACAAACTGGTCACCAAAGTACCGGTTCGTCTCTGGCGTTGGTTGCAGCACCTGGCAGCCGGGGTAGCAGGCGTTTTTCGCTGGCTGTTGGTGGATTCCAGGCGCAGTCCGAAACCGGCGACCCGCCAGAGTGCGCAAAGTGCCCCGCGCGGTGCTCGCTCCTGGCTGCGGGCCGGACTGGGGGGCAGCGGGATGTGGTTCGCACGCCTGATCTTCAAAAGCCTCGACCTGATCTCGTTTGGCGAGCTGCTCGACACGCTCACCATGCTCGTCAAATTCAACACCCGCCCCCTCACAGAATACGAAATCCGGCAGGCCAAAAAAGTGTTCGGAAACTGCCTCACCTATTGGCGCATCCGGGTGGATGAGTGGTCCCTCGCCGCGCACATCGGGAGGTGGGTGTATGAGAAACGAACGGGAAACACCTCGCCCGGCATGGCGATTACCATTTTTAGCACCATTCGTTTCACACGGCGGATCGATCCTGAGAACAACCCCGACGACATGGCCTGGCTGATCCACGAACTGATGCACGCCGCGCAATGTGAATATGTGGGCGGGCAATTTATGTTGGAGAGCCTGATCGCCCAGAGCCAGGCAGGGTACGACTACGGCGGCCCGGCTTCACTCTCCGGCAAGAACTTCAGAGACTTCAACCGCGAACAACAGGGTGACATCGCGCGCGATTACTACCTGCACCTTTCCGGACAGAAAACGCTGGCCCCGCACGAAGCAGCGGAATACGAACGGGTGCTCAACCAGATGCGCCGGGGGGAAATGTGACCCGGATTCCCCGAAAACGAACGTTTTCTGCCCCCCAATGCGTTTTCCAAGACTTCCCATACGGGTTTTGTGCCATTGCGAACACCTGCGTAAGCTCCCAGAGAGACACACAACCCCTGTCATTCTGAGGGAGCGCAGCGACCGAAGAATCCGGAGCGCAGCGACCGAAGAATCCGGAGCGCAGCGACCGAAGAATCCGGAGCGTAGCGACCGAAGAATCCGGAACGCAGCGACCGAAGAATCCGGAACGCAGCGACCGAAGAATCCGGAGCGCAGCGACCGAAGAATCCGGAACGCAGC
>JALUWE010000585.1 GCA_027019845.1 Anaerolineales bacterium
ACGAACGCCTGTGTAAGCTCCACACCCCCCGTCATTCTGAGGGCACGCAGTGCCCGAAGAATCTGGCGGCGCAGCGACCGAAGAATCCGGGGCATAGCGACCGTCAGGGCGACCGGCCGGTCGCCCCGACCCCCAATAACCACGCCCCGAACAACCGTCCCCCGTCCCCGGTTGTCCGTCTCCATCTCCCTCACCATCGCCGAGATTCTTCGCTGTCGCTCAGAATGACACAGGAAACATCTGGTCGCTCAGAATGACCCGCCCCCCGTCATTCTGAGGGCACGGAGTGCCCGAAGAATCCCCCCCCACCATCGCCGAGATTCTTCGCTGTCGCTCAGAATGACACAGGAAACATCTGGTCGCTCAGAATGACACCCCTCCACCGATTAGAAACGGCTGCCCAGCATCAACGTAAGCTCGATCATCAGCAGGTGAAACCCTTGATCGATCAGCAGCGGAATGCCTCCCCAATGTTTTTCGGGCACACGTTTGTACGTCTTGATCCACCAAAGAACGAACCCGCTCCGATCCTGGGCAAAGTGCGCAACCCCAATCAACACCAACTGCCACCACGCCAGGCCGGTCAGCAAAAAGGGCAGCAGATAGACCAGTACGTGAACCAGACAAACGAAGGATTTACGCCGTTTGTTGACTGCCATCCACTCATTTTGGAGGATGAAATCGCCAACCAGATGGGCAATGAACGGGTTCACAAATCCCCCCACTCCTACACCATCAGGCGCAGCGGCTCTTCCAGATATTTCGACATTGCCTGCATGAACTGCGCGGCCTCCGCGCCGTCGGTGACGCGGTGGTCTGCGGACAGGGTGGCTTTCATGCGCCAGCCGGTTGCCAACTGGCCGTCCTTGACCACCGGCACCTGCCGCGCCGCGCCAATCGCCAGGATGCAGGCCTCGGGCGGGTTGATGATGGCGACGAACTCCTCCACGCCGTACATGCCCAGGTTGCTGGTGGTGAAGGTGGAGCCTTCCACGTCTTCGGATTTGACTTTCCCCTCGCGGGCGCGGACCGCCATATCTTTGACTTCGGTGGCGATCTGGCTCAGGCTTTTGTGGTCCGCGTCTTTGCACACCACGGTCAGCAGGCCGCGTTCGGTGGCCACGGCTACGCCGATGTTGATGTGGCCGTGGCGGACCAGCACGCCCTCGCCCAGGGAGGCGTTCAGGTTGGGGAACTGGCGCAGGGTGAGCGCGGCAGCTTTGATCACGAAGTCGTTGACCGAGAGCTTGAGGCCCTGTTCTTTGAGCGCGGCGTTGGCCTGTTTGCGCAGGGACATCAGTTTGTCCAGGTCGTACTCGTAGGTGACGTAAAAGTGCGGAGTCCATTGTTTGGACTCGGTCATGCGGCGGCCAATGGCCTGGCGCAGTTTGGTGAGGGGGAGGGTGGTGTCTTCCGCGGCGGGCACGGCGAACGCAGGCGCGGGGGCCAGCGCGGGGGTCGCCGCGGGGGGCGCGGCCAGAAAGGCCTGCACGTCTTTTTTGACCACCCGCCCGCGCGGGCCGGACCCCGGCACCTGGCGCAGGTCGATGCCGTGTTCGCGCGCCAGTTTGCGCGCCAGCGGGGAAGCGCGTACCCCGTCCGGGAGGCGACCGTTCCCCCCGGCGGGTTCGGCGGCCCGTTCGGGGGGCGTGGCCCGGTCGGGCGCGGCCTCCCTGTCCGGGGGGTGTTCCACCGCCTGGGGCGCGGCCTCCCCGCCCAGGTCGGGAATCTCCTCCCCGGGTTCACCGATCACCGCGATTGGGTCGTTGACCGGCACAACCGCGTTTTCGCCCACCAGGTGTTTGAGCACCACGCCGGAGTAGGGGGCTTCGACTTCCACCGTGGCTTTGTCGGTTTCGATTTCGGCCAGCAGGTCGCCTTTTTGCACGCTTTCGCCTTCGGCCACCACCCAGCGCACCAGCACGCCTTCGGCCATGTCGAAACCGAGTTTGGGCATGGTGACGATTTCGGCCATCAGAGCACCTCCTTGACTGCGGCGAGAATGTCTTCGACTTGTGGCAGCGCCATTTGTTCGAGTTCGCGGTTGTAGGGCAGGGGGACTTCTTTCTGCGCCACGCGCTGGATGGGCGCGTCCACGTAGTCGAAGGCCTGCTCGTAGATGCGGGCGGCCACCTCGGAGCCGACGCCGTAGGAGCGCCAGCCCTCTTCGACGATCACCGCGCGGTTGGTCTTTTTGAAGGATTCGAGGACCGGGGCCATGTCCAGCGGGCGCAGGGTGCGCAAATCTACGATTTCGGCTTCGATGCCCTCTTTGGCGAGCTGCTCCGCGGCCTGCATGGATTTTTGCAGCATTTTGCTGTAGGTGACGATGGTCACGTCCCGCCCCGGTCGCTGGATTTTGGATTGGCCGATGGGGATGGTGTAATCGCCTTCGGGCACCTGGCCGCGCCACTGGTAGAGGGTGGCGTTTTCGATGAACAGGATGGGGTCGTCGGAGCGGATGGCGGCTTTGAGCAGGCCTTTGGCGTCTGCCGGGGTGGCCGGGGCGACCACTTTGAGGCCGGGGAAATGGGCGAACACTGCGTCGGGCGTCTGGGAGTGGGTGGCAGCCAGTTGCCGCCCGCCGCCGCCCACCGCGCGGATCACCATCGGCAGGGTGAACTGCCCGCCGAACATGTAGCGCAGTTTGGCGGCCTCGTTGACGATGTGGTCCATGGCCACGAACGCGAAGTTGATGGTCATCAGTTCTGCGATTGGGCGCAGGCCGACCAGCGCGGCGCCGATGGCCGAGCCGACGATGGCGGCCTCCGCGATGGGGGTGTCGCGCACCCGCTCGGGGCCGAATTTGTCGTAGAACCCGCGCGTCACCGCGTAGGTTCCCCCCCAAATCCCCACTTCTTCCCCCATGATGAACACGTTTTCGTCTCGTTCCATCTCTTCCATGAGTGCCTGGGAGATGGCTTCTCGTACGGTGATGGGTTTTGGCATGGTTCCCTATCCTTCCTCTGCGTAAACGTCGGTGAACAGTTCTTCCGGCGCGGGGTCCGGGCTGGTCTCGGCGAATTGCACCGCGGCTGCGACTTCCTGTTCGACTTTGTCGTCGATGGCGTCGAGTTCTTCTTCGCTGGCGATGCTTTCGGAGATCAGGTGCTGGCGGAATTTGCCGATTGGGTCGTCGGCCTGCCATTTTTTGATCTCGCTGGAGTCGCGGTAGCGTTCCGGGTCGCCCATGGAGTGGCCGCGGTAGCGGTAGGTGATGATCTCCAGGAAGTAGGGGCCTGCGCCGCTACGGATTTTTGCCAGCGCGTTGCTGGCCGCCTGGTACACCGCGAGCACGTCCATGCCGTCCACGCGTTCGCCGGGGATGTCGTAGCCCTTGAATTTTTGCACGATTTCGGAGACCGCGGAGGCGCGCTCGACCGCGGTGCCCATGCCGTACTGGTTGTTCTCGCACACCCACAGCACCGGCAGGTTCCATACTTTCGAGAGGTTGACGCCCTCGTGGAAGAAGCCGATGTTGGTGGCGCCGTCGCCGAACATACAGATGGTGACGCCGTCGTTGCCCTGGTACTGGTCGCCCAGGGCCATGCCGGCTGCGATGGGCAGGTGTGCGCCCACGATGGCGTGCCCGCCCCAGAAGTTCTTTTCGACATCGGCCATGTGCATGGAGCCGCCCTTGCCTTTGGAGCAGCCGGTGGCCTTGCCGAGCAGCTCGGCCATCACTTCGTCTGCGCTCAGGCCGCAGTTGATGGCTACGCCGTGGTCGCGGTAGGCGGTGATCACGCGGTCCTGGGGCTGGCGCGCCGCGATCAGGCCGGTGCTGACCGCCTCCTGCCCGATGTACAGGTGCAGGAAGCCGCCGATCTTGCCTTGCTGGTACAGTTCTGCCGAGCGTTCTTCCACCCGGCGGATCAGCACCATTTCGTAATACATGTTCAAGTAGTCTTGTTTTTCTATCGTCATTCTGGTTTCAACATCCTTTCAAACAAGGAATAGCGCACCGTGGGTGCAAATTGCACCAACACACGGCGTATGTTTCGCGTTTTGGGGTGAGCAAGGCGCGCAATGCGGTGAGAAGCTCGCTCTCCCGGAGGCGAAAATTCTCCCGTGCGCCAAATCCACACAAAACAACACCGGGGAAAGCCCGGCGTTGCGAGAGTGCATGTCGATTTTTCGAGGCGGGCGAATTATACCAGATGCGTATGGTCGCGGTGCAGCCCTGGGAAGCAGGATGTTTTCAACTTGCCCCCAAAGGCAGGCGGGTTTATACTTGAACGAACCGGGTTAGGTCACATGCTTTTCACCAAGAACACCTTCATCGGTATCGATCCCACCGCGGGCAAACGCCCGTTTGCTTACGCGGCCCTGGATGGCAACCGGCAACTGCTCGCGGTGGGGGAAGGGCAGATGGAGGAGGTGTTGGCCTTCGTTGGCGGGCAGGCTCGCGCCTTCGTGGCTGTCAACGCACCGCGCGCCCCCAACGCCGGGCTGATGGCCGATGAAACGCGCCGCGCCGCGCTCTCTCCGCCGCCCCGCCCTGGCCGCTGGACCGGCTACCGCGTCGCCGAGTACGAGCTGCACCGCCGCGGCATCTCCATCCCGCGTACACCCGCGCAGCCCGAAAAATGCCCCCGCTGGATGCAGATGGGCTTCAAAGTCTACCAGCGGCTGGCCAGCCTGGGGTTCCGGCGGTTCCCCGCGGGTGACGCTCCGCTGCAATCCCTCGAAGTCTACCCCCACGCAGCTTACACCGTTCTGTTGGAACACCTGCCCTTCCCGAAAAACACCCTGGAAGGCCGCCTGCAACGCCAGTTGGTGCTGTACGTGCATGACGTGGAGGTGCCCAACCCCATGCGGGTATTCGAGGAGATCACCCGCCACCGCCTGTTGCAGGGCATTCTGCCGCTGGACGATTTGTACTCTGCCAGCGAACTGGACGCGCTGGTGGCCGCCTTCACCGCGTTCAAAGCGGCCACCCAGCCCGAATCCGTCTGTCTGGCGGGCGATGCAGCAGAAGGCCAGATCGTGCTGCCGGTCAAAGAGCTGCGCACGCGGTATTAGGCGTGTGGGGTGTGACGTGCGGGGTGCGGGGTGTGGTGTGCGGTGTGCGGAGTGCGGTGTGCGGTGTGCGGTGTGCGTTACGTTTTGTGCTTTTCGTAAGGCGTAGGGCGTAATTACCCAATTACCCAATTACCAATACCCAACCCTTCGACTTCGCTCAGGGCAAGCCCCCCATCCTTCGACTACGAGCGGCCGGAGTTCGGTACGAACTCTCCCCGCCCTCCGCTCAGGATGCCATCCCCAATCTCTATCCTCAATCCCT
>JALUWE010000586.1 GCA_027019845.1 Anaerolineales bacterium
ATTTTGCTGGATATACGTATGCCCAATATGGATGGCTATCAGGTTTGCGAGCAATTGAAAAGCGACCCCGCCACCCATGATATTCCGATCATCTTTATCAGTGCCCAGCACAACCTCCACGATAAACTGCAAGCCTTTCGCGCCGGAGGCGTGGACTACATCACCAAACCCTTCCAGTTGGAGGAGGTGCAGGCGCGCGTAGAAACCCAGCTCAAATTACAGGAACTGCGCCAACGCGATCAAGAGCATATCCAAAGCCTGGCCCGGGAAATTGAAATACGAAAAAAGATAGAAGCCCAATTGCGAGAATACCAGCAACACCTGGAACAACTGGTGGCGGAACGGACGGCTGAATTGGAAAAGTCACTGAAACAAGAGCGTGCCATGCGAGCACAGCTCATTCAGGCCGACCGTCTGATCAGTATGGGGCGGCTGTCCGCTTCAATAGCGCATGAAATCAAAAATCCCATGCAGTCCATCCTGGGATGTCTGGGGCTGGCAAAGGAAGCCACCGCCAGCGGGCAACCGCCCGACAAATACCTGGAAGTGGCGGAGAAAGCCGTATATCGGGTTACCCACATTATCAACCAGATGCGCGATCTGAACCGCCCTACTCACAACCGGCGCACGTTGGTCGATCTCAACACCCTATTAGACGAGGTGTTGCTGTTAACCAAAAAGCAAGCGGAACAACACAATGTGGAGGTGGTCCGGCAAACTGAGATAGGCGTCCAACCCATTTGGGGGGTTGCCAACCAGCTCAACCAGGTATTCTTGAATCTGGTGCTCAACGCGCTAGAAGCCATGCCTGAAGGCGGCCGATTGCAAATTAGCATCTCGCAAACCGATGACCCTTCCGGCGTTAAACTTGAATTTCGGGATAACGGCGTCGGCATTGCCCCCGAGCATCTTCCGCACATCTTTGAATCCTTTTTTACCACCAAAAATGAGGGCTTTGGTCTTGGGCTGGCTATCAGTTATGGGATCATTCACCAACACCGCGGAAAACTGGAGGTAACCAGCCAGGTTGGAAAAGGCAGCACCTTTACGGTGTGGCTGCCCACCACGTTGCGCTGAGATACACAACAAGATGACGGAACCCATACACACCCTGATAGTAGACGACGAGGCCAACATCCGTTTCTTCTTGAAAGAAACTTTACAGCAGGCCGGACACCGCGTGACAACAGCGTGCAACGGGGAAGATGCGTTGGCGCTTTTACGAGACACGTCTTTCGACTTGATATTACTCGACCTGAACTTGGGCGGATACATAGACGGGATGCGTGTGCTGGAAACCGCAAAATGGCGTTGGCCGCACACCGCGGTCGTCATTTTAACCGCGCACGGCTCCCTGGACTCCGCGCTGAACGCCATTCGAGAGGGGGTGGATGGCTATTTGCTCAAACCAGTAGGGCCGGCGGAGGTGCGCCAGGCCGTACAACACGCACTCAACCGTCGCAAATCTAGCACCGCCGCGCCCGCGCCGGAACGCATTTTGCGCTACAAGGCACTATCCTTGAACATGGACAAACACACAGCGACCCGAAATGGAGAGCCGCTGTCTCTTACTCCTACCGAGTTCCAATTACTGGCATATTTTATGCAAAACACACAGCGCGCCATCACGCCCCGGGAACTGGTGCGCGTCATACGCAAATATAACCCGGATGACGAGCGAGAAGCCCGCGAGATCATCAAATGGTATATTCATCGTTTGCGTCACAAAATCGAACCGGACCCATCCAACCCGCAATACATCATCAACATCCGTGGGGTAGGCTACACCTTGGGGAGCGAGTCGCTCACCACCCCGAAATCAGCATCTTCCTAACCAAATCCCAACTTTACACCAACTGCCTCTAACCATACCCAAAGACAGCCCGTCATGTCGGGGCTGTTTTTTTATGTTAAATTGTACCCCCTCAAACACACTGGCTGGCGGAGGCGTCATCTGCAATTGAAGCCGTATCTGACCGTTGAAGCCACCGACTTGTTACACGCTTTCAGCATATATCCCCCAAGCTCGCCTTTTCATACCCCACCAAGAGCAACGCACCCAAATGGACACCAAAAACGATTGCAACCGTATCCTGCTTGTCGACGATGAAGAGCAAGTCCTCTTTGTTGTCAGCGAAAGCTTGAAAAAGCTCAGTAACCACTGCGAAATCGTCACCGTTCAGGATGGATATCAGGCCTTAGCCCTGCACGAAGATTCTCCTTTTGACCTGGTCATCACCGATGTCAAAATGCCTGGGATGGATGGCATCCAATTGACCAAAGCTATTCATGCTATCACCCCGCAGGTCACGGTTATCTGGATGACCGGCTTTGGCAACGAAGCCATTCGGAACGAGGCCCGGCGCCTGGGCGTGCAATATTTCCTATCCAAACCCCTGGACATCGCCGATATTCGCCAAATTGCCCGCAAAGCCCTGGCAACCACCCAGCGCCAGCAGCAACCGCGCGACATCCCTTCGCCCGCCTCCTCGCCCGACAACGCGCTACAAACGCGCATGCAGCGCCTACACAATGACACCGGCGCCTATGCCGTATTGCTCATTACAGCAACCGGAAATCCTATAGAAATCGTTGGCGCTACCCAAGATTTAGACGTAGCCGCGCTCTCGGCGCTGATCGCCGGAAACTTCCTGGCCGCCCACGAAATCGCCAAGATGCTGGGGCGCGAGGGCAGTTTCAAAGTCAGCTATCATGAAAGCGAGCAACACAACATCTATGCCTACGGCATCGGGAAAGATTATCTGCTCGTCACTGTTTTCGGCAGTGGCACCCGTACAGGGGTGGTGTGGTTCTATGCCCAGCAGGCCGCCAACGACCTTGAGCACATCATTTCCACAATGGACATTGACAGCGCACTCGATAACACCCTGAGCCATCTCTTTACCCAGGAAGTGGAACACGAACTGAGCGACCTGTTGGCAGCCGTTTGGGGAACACCCGCCAAACCGCCAACCACATCCCCACCCGCCTCCGACTCCGCCCCAACAACCCACAACAAGACCACCCCTTCCCCCCAACAGCCGCCCTCCCCCGACACTTTGCTCACCTTCGAAGAAGCGGTTGCCCAAGGAATCATCCCCAAAAAAAACATCGAGAAAGACACATAAACATAACAGCAAGGAAGTCTTGTGTTTATCAATCGAAAACGCAAAGAGATCAACATCAAAATTGTATATTATGGCCCCCCCCTGAGCGGCAAAACCACCAACCTGGAATACATTCACCGCAGCACCCCTCCCTCACGCCGCGGCGATTTAATTGCACTGAAAACGCACGGCGACCGCACCCTTTTTTTCGACTACATGCAATTGGAGCTGCCTCCTATCCAGGGGATGACGCCCAAATTCAACATCTATACAGTACCGGGTCAGGTAGCCTACACAGCCAGCCGCAAACTGGTTTTACAAGGCGCAGATGGCGTCATCTTCGTCGCCGATTCGCACCCTGACCGTATGCGGGACAATCTCTACTCACTGGTAGACCTATACCGCAACCTCCAAGAGGCCGGCACCAACCCCAGGCAGGTTTCCCTCATCCTCCAACTCAACAAACGCGACCTGCAAAATGCCGCCAGCGTTCCCACCATACGCCAGGCGTTACGGTTGGAGGGCTACAACATCCCCACGATTGAAGCCGCAGCGCTGCGAGGAGACGGCGTTCTGGAAACACTCCAGACCTCTATCCACGCCGTTGTCCGCCGGCTTCAAGCCACAGACAGAGGGCATAATGGCCGTACAAGGTGACCTGTCCGAAATTTCCTTAATCAACCTGATACAGCTCAACTGCCAATCTGAAACCACCGGGCGGCTGACGTTAACCGACCAGGGACGCCAGGCCCAGGTGTTTTTTGAGAGCGGTGAGATCGTTCACGCCACCCTGGGACAACGCTCAGGGCAGGAAGTGTTCTATGAAATCCTGGAATGGTGCTCTGGAGAATTTGTCCTGGAAGCCGGCATACCCGCCTCCACCCGGACCATCCATACCAGCTGTTCAGACTTGTTGTTGCACGGCCTGCACCGCCTCGACGAAAAAGGCGCACCACAACCAACCACCAACAGCCAACAACCGCTTCCGGAAGACGTTGGCAAGTTGTTCGGGCTTGAAAAATCAACCCTCCCGCACTCGGGAGATACACGCATGGAGGCTACCATGGCTCAAAATATGCAAGAAATACTCACCGAACTGGGCAAGGAGGTGGCCGGTCTATTGACCGCCGCGGTGGTCGGCATGGACGGCCTGCCCATCGCCGACATTTCCCGTGGAGCAGTGGATGTCGAACAGGTAAGCGCCCAAATGACCCTGCTCATCAAACTGGTGGAGACAACCACAGAAAAGTTAGGCTCAGGAACCGTTCAAGACTATCTGCTGACCACCGACAAGGCATACCTCTTGCTCCGCTTCCTCGGCAATACACAGTACTATTTGGGAATAAGCGCCGACCGCAGCCAGGTTAATTTGGGCAAAATACGCCTCTACAGCCGGGTTTATGCCCAAAAACTCGCCGCAGCCATGCCCCAATAGAGCAAAAGGAGAGCAACCATGACAACACCCAGTCTTGAAGACATCTTACAAGACATACAAAATCAATTGGGTAGCGACTTTATTGCAACCGATGTGGTCGGTATGGATGGCTTGTCTATTGCCGGCCGGGCTGCTAACCCCAACCTCGACTCAACAGCAGCCGCAGCCCGTTTCGCGATGGTTATGAAACTGGCATCCAACGTAACCGAAAAAATCGGAATGGGCGACGTAGAAGACAGCCTGGTCACCACCACCGATGCCTATATCCTCACTCGCTTTCTTGGCGATGGCTCATACTACTGGGGCATTACCGTTACCATCAACGCGACCCTGGGGCTTGTGCGCATGTTGATGAGCGAATATGCCAACCAGATTTGGGAAGCGCTTCCGCACTAACGCCACTAATCTCGCCACAACATCCTAAACATCGAAAAAATTTGCACATGGAGCTACGATGGCTACCGAAGAAGAAAAAAAACAAAATTTAGCACGCATCAACGCAATCATCATCTACGGCCTGGAAAAAGGCCTATGGGACCTGTTCGGCGAAGCCGCCCTGGCAACCACACAGTCAATCGGAGAGGGAATGCTGGCCCTGCTGGAGCAGGATATGGGGCTGGAAATAGCAGGCGAAGACCCTCAAAACATCCTTACGGAGATCGGACGCCTTTTTGTCGACGAATTCGGCATCGCCAGCCGTTTTGACATCACCCAAACCGGCAGCAAT
>JALUWE010000587.1 GCA_027019845.1 Anaerolineales bacterium
CGCGTAGGTCTGGCGATATGCTTGGGTGATCTGCAAAAGTTCATCGACCGTTGCCAGCGGCGCGGGGAGGGTCTCCCCGCGCAAAAAGACCTCGTTTTGATGTGCAAAACGCCGCAACAGTTTGCCGGCCAGCCCGGCCTCCACCACGACCATCCGCCAACCCCGGCTGGCAAGATTGTAGACGGCCTGATCTTCGAGGGTTTCGTCGTCGGCTCCGTAAATCCAGTTGCCTAATCGTCGGCGCACCTCCTCTTCGACCTGCTGGATGAGCATACGGGCTTCGGCTGCGCTGGGAGCGCGGGCCGTAATGCGCACATCCACCTGGCCGGAGTGCGCTGCCAACCCCACTACGGGGTTGGTGAGCTTCTCCAGATCGCCGATGCGTTCGTCGATGCGCGATTCGCCAACTCCGGCTGTGTGGAGTGTACGCACTATTGTAATGGTATTCAGCGAGAAATGGGCGCGCAAATAGGGGATCACTTCCGTTTCGAGCAGATGTTCCATCTCGCGCGGCACGCCGGGCAGGCAAATCACCGCTCCCTTTCCCGCAGGAGATGGATATTCCATGCAAAAGGCAGGCGCGGTACCGACCGGGTTTTCGATTGGGCGGGCGCCCCGGGGGAGAAAAGCCTGGCGTTTGTTGTTGTCGGAAGGGTAGCTGCCAAAACGCGCGAAACGGTCGAGCACTTGCTGCCACAGATTCTCCTGAAATTCCAGCGGCACACCAAAGGCGCGGGCCACCCCCTCCCGGGTGGGGTCGTCTACCGTTGGGCCGAGTCCGCCCGTGGTGAGGATGATCTCGACGCGTCTGGTCGCTTCCCGGATGGCGTCTGCGATGTCATCGACGTGATCGCCAATGCTCCAGGTGCGCCGCACCTCCACCCCCAGGTCGCGCAATTTGCGCGCCAGATAGGGCGCGTTGGTGTCCACAATCTCGCCGAGCATAATCTCGCTGCCTATCGTGATGATTTCGGCCAGGGGCATGACATTCCTTTTCTGGTGAATGCGTATCGAAGCTCCTCGATTATCCTGATTGTAGCACAGCTATGGAAGTGCGTGCGGTTCTTCCACCTTCTTCTGAGAAGCCGAACCTCCGCCACGCCCCCTACGAGCTCCCCCGAGTTCCCACGAGTTCCCACGCCTCCCTACGAGTTCCCCCGAGTTCCCACGAGTTCCCACGCCTCCCTACGAGTTCCCCCAAGTTCCCCCAAGTTCCCACGACTTCCTCAGGATATGGTATGATCACCTTGATCGCGTGATCCAGTAGGCCCAATTTTGAATAGCATCTCACGCCTGCATTGCCGCATGTTCTGGGGGTGTTGATTTTGCCGAATTTGGACCTGCTCTCACAAAACGATTTGCCCCCCGGCTTCTCTACCCGTTACGCGTGATAACGGCCACTTTTCTGGAGGGCGAATTAGCCCCGTAAGGAGATATCAGGAAATGAACGTCAAATTGTATGTTGGCAATGTGCCCTATACTGCAACCGAGGAAGAGCTGCACGCGCATTTTGCCCAGGCTGGAACGGTCGTATCCGCGATCATCGTGATGGATCGATATACAGGTCGCTCACGCGGGTTTGGCTTCGTGGAGATGAGCACGCAAGAAGAAGCCGAGAATGCGATCAAAATGCTCGATAATTCTAGCATGGGCGGCCGCGACTTGAAGGTGAATTTTGCTCGCCCGCGCGAAGAACGAGGGCGCAGACGCGACTGGAGCGGCAGGCGAGATTACTGATCCCTATTGGCGTTTCATTTTACAGGTAAACCGGGCAATAGGTGCGTATACAGGAGGTACACCGCCCCTGTACACGCCATACACCTTGTCTGCTCTGTCTACCTAACCTGAGCTGCGGGTAAAAGCCCCCCGTTGGAATGGTCATTGCGAGGCCCCGCCGGGGCTGCCTGCCCTGGGCGGGTGCGATGCACCCTCGCCATGCCGCCATCGTTGTCCGCACCTCAGGTTACCTAAATCACATTGTATTCGGGTATCAATCGCCCTTCCTCGAATCGCGCCAGATCTAACATGGAAACGTCCACGGTGGTGGCTTTCCCCTCCAAGATGATCTCGCTCATCAGCTTACCCGCCACCGGGCCGTGCATGAATCCGTGCCCGGAAAAACCCCCAACGATGTAAAACCCCTCCACCGCGGTGGCGCCGAAAATCGGGTGCGCGTCTGGCGTCACCTCGTACAACCCGGCCCAGCGCGCCACCACCCCGGCCTGCGCCAGCAACGGCAACCGCGCGATGGCCGCCTCCATGGCGCGCAATTCCCATTCTGGGTCCACCCGCTGGTCGAAGCCCGGCTTCTCGTCGGGGTTGGACATGCCGGTCAGCAGGCCTTCTCCCTCGCGATGGAAGTACAGCGATTGGGCGAAATCGATCACGAAGGGGAAGTCGGGCGGGATTTCGGGTAGCGGCGTGGTGGTCAGCATCTGGCGGCGCAGCGGAGTGATCGGGATGTGTAACCCGGCCATCTCGCCGATCTTCCCGGCCCACGGCCCCGCCGCGTTGACCACGCAACGCGTTTTCACCCTGCCAATCGGGGTGACTACCCCGGCAATCTTCCCCCTCTCGACCTCCAGCCCGGTCACCCGTACCCCAGTCAGGGCGCGCACTCCCAGACGCTGCCCGGCCCCGACGTAGGCCATCACCACGCTGTTGGGGTCGGCCAGCCCGTCTTTTTCGTAGCAGGTGCCCGCCAACACGTCCTCCAGCCGCATCATCGGCAGGCGGCGGCGGATTTCATCCCCGCTCAACCACTCGGTCATCACCCCCAGGCTGTGTTGCAGCTTCACGTTGCGCTCGAACACGGCCAGGTCTTGCTCGCGGGTCAGCAAAAACAGGTATCCCATGGGGCGATAGCCGGAAGGCTGGCCGGTTTCCTCCTCCAGCCGCTCGAGCATCGGCAGGCTTTCCAGCGACAGACGGATGTTGACCTCGGTGGCGAACTGGTAGCGCACGCCCCCTGCACAGCGTCCGGTTGCGCCCTGCCCAAAAAAATCCTCCTTTTCGAGCAGCAAAATATCCCGGGCGCCTTTCTTCGCCAGATGGTAGGCGGTGCTGGCCCCCATCACCCCGCCACCGATGATCACATAGTCCGCGGTGGGCGGCAGGCTCATGGTGTCATTCCTTTTGGGCAGAGCACGGGGATGGGCGAGGAAATGCCCGCCCATCCGGTTCTCATCTCTGGCCGGTAATTTCAGAGCAGGGCCGGGTTGAGGGTGTACGTACCGACCCAACTGGCCTTGTCCAGTATGTGGCCTTGCATGGCCTCCAGGGCCTCCGCACCCCCGAAAGCGCCGGAAAGCCCCAGCGTCTCCACGTCCAGCGCGTAGATGGTGAAATGGTAGTGGTGGATGATCTCGTCGTTCCAGGGCGGGCAGGGGCCGTCGTAGCCGCCGTAGTCCCCGGCCATATCGGGATCGCCCGCGAACCAGGCGGTGTAGTCATTCTTGCCGCGCACCCCATATGCGGTTTTGCCCAGCGGCTTGCCTTTGGCAGTCACACCACTGGAATCCGCGCCTTCGGGAATTTCGCGCAGATCAGCCGGGATGTCCACCAGCACGCAATGGTAAAAATCGACACGCGGCAGACTGGCGGGCACGGTGCGGCCTTCCTGGTTGACGTCGTCGGCTTTGGAGGGTACGTCAGGGTCATGGACGATCAGGGCGAAGGATTTGGTGCCTTCGGGAACGTCCCACCAGCGGATGAGCGGGTTTTTGTTCTCGCCCAGAGTGACATGGCCGACCTCCGCGGGCACACAAAAAGCGTATTCGCCGGGAATGCGTCCGTTGTTGGGAAAGGCGGGAATTTCGATTTGCATGTTATCCTCCTGATGCGATACAAGTGTGTGAAAAGAGGGTGAATTTTACAGTACTTACGCAGTTGAGACCTCACAGGTCTACTACCACACGATGCGGGAAGATTTTACCCAAAATGGATTGCATTCGGGCATCTCCATACGCTTTGAGACCTGTGAGGTCCGGGTGCGACTTTTCAAGTGCGTACGTCCTATAATTTTACCAATCAACGCGCTGCCCCAACCCCAATTTTTCGGCGTTGGTCAGGGCGAATTGGGCTGCCACCGCGTCCTGCACGGCCACCCCGACGGATTTGAAGAAGGTGATCTGCTCGGGCGAAGTGCGCCCTGGTTGTTCGCCCGCCAGAATTTCCCCGATTTCGGGCATCTCGTCCCATTGCAGCCATCCCCGTTCGACCGCCTGGATCAGCTCCCCGGCCTCGGCCTGGCACGCGGCCCGCGAGTCCAGGGCGACCAGGGCGCGGGCCGCGGTCTCGGGCGGGATTTCGATCATCTGTGGGGTGTACGAGCCGACGCCGTTGACGTGCGTTCCTGGTTGGATGTCCGCGTCGTCAAAGACCGGTGTGGTGGATGTGGTGGCCGCGCACACCACGTCGGCCTGAGAAACGGCCTGTGCAGGGCTGTCTGCGGGGCGCAACTCGGCCTGCACCCGCGGGGACATCTCACGGATGAAGGCTTCGACGTGCGCGCGGGTGGGCGCGTACACCCAGGCGGTCTGGATGGGGCGCACCGCGCACACCGCTTCGAGCTGGGTGCGCGCCTGTACCCCCGCGCCCAGGATGGCGGCCACCCGGCTGTCCGCGCGGGCGAGTTGATCGGTGGCCGCGCCCGCGCCGGCCGCGGTGCGGATGGCGGTCAGCGTGCCCCCTTCGAGCAGGGCGCGCATCTGGCCGCTCTCCGCGTCCATCACCAGCACAGCCGCATGGATCAATGGCAGCCCTTTGGGGATGTTTTGCGAGAACAGGGTGACGACTTTGACGGCCAGCGCGTCCCCTGCTTCGCCGGGCACGTAGGCGGGCATGAACAGGGCTACAGCCTGGCGGGCGGGTACCTCCAGGCGGGCGCGCAAAGGCACGGTTGCCTGCCCCCTGGATAAGGCGATGTAAGCGCGCTTCATGGCCTCGATGGCCTCGCGCATCGGCAGCGCACGGCGAACTTCGGAAGCGTTTAGGATGAGCATGAGCGGAGAGTGGGAATTGTGAATGGTGAATTGTGAATGGTGAATGGTGAATGGTGAATGGCATCCTGAGCGGAAGGCGAACGGAGTGAGCCTGTAGTCGAAGGATAGGGATCGGGGATAGGGATAGGGATAGGGATAGGGATAACCTGAGTTGCGGATAAGAAAGCTTTTTACCCGGTTGTCATTGCGAGCCGCGATAGCGGCGAAGCAATCTCCCATTGTGGGCTGTGAAGGAGATGG
>JALUWE010000588.1 GCA_027019845.1 Anaerolineales bacterium
CGGGGTGATGTGGTCGAGTGCGCCGGGCGCACCGTCTACGGCTGCGATGTGGTCGAGGACGGCTTCGGTGACTTCGAGGGCGGTGAGCTGGCCGGATTTGACCAGCGCGGCGATCTGGTGGGCGGGGAGGGTGGGAATTTTATTCACGTGGCTTCGTCTCTCTTCGTAGAATGCGTTGAATTTCTTGTTTGAGCAACGGGATTTTGGTGGCAACGACATCCCAAACAATATCGTAATCCACGCCGAAATAACGATGGATCAGGCGGTCTCGCATTCCCGCCATTGCTCTCCAGTCTACATGGCTATATTTGTGTTTGAGTTCCGCCGGGATACTTTTGGCAGCTTCTCCAATGATTTCCAGGCTGCGCACAAACGCTCTTTGTAGTGTTTCGTTTTCGATGAATTGTTCTTTGGTCAGGGTTTTTGCCTGGCGTTCTAGATAAATCGTTTCATCCAGAATGTGGCGCAGGTATTCAAGATGTGAGCGGGACATATTCGACCTGTTCCATGATGTATGGGCGCAAATAGGGGCTGAGTGATTCGGGAGTGACCAATTCCACCGGCCTGCCTAAGATGTCCTCCAGCAGGAAGGAGAGGCGGATGAAATTGTCGAAATTCTTCTTTCCACGCTGGAATTCGACCAACAAATCGATGTCGCTGTCACTGTGTTGTTCTTCGCGCGCAAAGGAGCCAAACAGTCCTATTTTTTTTACCCCCATCCTGTGGATGTCGTGGCTATGTTTTTGGATCAGGATTTTTACGTTGCGTTTGTTCACTCCAGTTCCTCATGCGGGATTTCGGGGACGACGACATATCGCTCGTCCACTGCGGGGGCGCGTTCCGCGGTCAGGGTGATGAAGGCGTGGACAGCGGTGTCCGGTGCGCCGGTGTGCGGGGTGATGTGGTCGAGTGCGCCGGGCGCGCCATCTACGGCTGCGATGTGGTCGAGGACAGCTTCGGTGACTTCGAGGGCGGTGAGCTGGCCGGATTTGACCAGCGCGGCGATCTGGTGGGCGGGGAGGGTGGGAATGTGTGTCGAATTATTCACCAAGGTTGGAGTGGTGGATACGGATACGGTCAATTTCGACGATCCAGAATCGATTCTCGATAGGATTCTCTTCGAGAGCTTGTAAAAACTGTTTGATCAGGTTTTGCAGTAATGGAAGACTGGGGTTTTTTGGAGTGCGAATGACCACGATACCGCCGGTGTCTTCGGGAGGGAATCGAAGCACGTTGGAAAAATCGAGATCAAGCGTCACAAGGCAGCGTTTCTCAGCTTTGCAGACTTGGTATAGGTTTTGGTCAGATGTACCGTGCAAAAGTTGCTGGCGGACAGTCTGGACATCATGCCCCGCAGCAAGAAAAATGTTCTGGGTTCGGGTGCCAAAGTTCTCGTCGAGTTTAAATTTCATTGAGCGCTGCTCGTGATGGGGATTTCCAGGTAACGTTCGCGGGACATTTCTGCTCCATAGGCAATAGCAGCGAGGATGTCCTCTCTGGTCAGTTGCGGGTATTCTTCCAGGATTTCTTCGATGCTCATTCCATTCGCCAAAAAATCCAGAATGAGAGAGACCCAAATTCGAGTGCCGCGAATGGTGGGTTTTCCGAAACATACGTTGGGATCGATGCGAATTCGCTCTAACAATGGATTCATAGCATTACTCCAGTTCCTCATGCGGGATTTCGGGGACGACGACATATCGCTCGTCCACTGCGGGGGCCTGTTCGAGGATGGCGTCGGCTTCGGTGGAGGGGCGGGTGGCATCTTCGCGGATGGGGGCGCGGCGTTCGGGCGGGTAGGGCACACCGTGAGTGGCGGGCTGCACGCTCTCGTCCAGCGGGATTTGCTCCAGGGTGTGGATGGCGGTCAACTGGTTGTTGAGTTCGCGGCGCAGGTACTCGGCCTCGTCGGGAGTGAGTTCCAGCGCGGCCAATTCGACAAGGTGGTTGAAGAGTTCGGGGGTGATTTCGTTGGGCATGGGGTTTGAGTTGGGGGATTGGGTATTGCATCCTGAGCGGAGGGCGGGGAGAGTTCGTACCGAACTCCGGTCGCTCGTAGTCGAAGGATGGGTATTGGTAATTGGGTAATTGGGTAATTGGGTAATTGGGTAATTGGGTAATTACGCTTTCCGAATTCACGATTTACGATTCACGCTTCACGATTTACGATTTACGATCAACCCGTGCTCAATTTTATCATCTGTGGCTGGTTTCGTGCTCTCACTCGTCATAATGGGGAGCACTCACGTTTTGTAGAAAATGACTTGCACGTCGTGGGTACGTCCCCCTTGCGGGTAGGGCTGAAACAAATTCGCGTTCATTCGTGGCATTCGATGATAACGTTCCCCCCTGGCGGGTAGGGGGCGTCTGCTGTCGCTCTTCTTGTGAAGAAAGGCAGGATTTCAATTGCTCTCGAAAACGTACCCCACGCCGCGCGCGGTACGTAACAGGCGAGGGTTGCCGGGATCGATTTCGATTTTCTGGCGCAAGCGACCGATGTACACCCGCAGATATTCGGATTCTTCGCCATATTCTGGCCCCCAGACATTTTGTAAGATGGCACGATGAGAGAGCACCTTGCCCGGATTTTCCATCAAGAACACCAGCAGATTGAACTCGGTGGGGGTCAGATCGAGCCGTTGGTTGCGCACGGTCACGGTGTGTCGCTCCAGGTCTGCGACGATCTCCCCACGGACCAACTGCCCATGCCGCACTGGGGTTTCCATCCAACGGGAGCGACGTAACACCGCCCGCACCCGCGCCAATAATTCCCCTACACCGAAAGGCTTGGTCAAATAGTCATCCGCGCCCAGATCAAAGGCCTGAATTTTGTCATTTTCCTCTCCCATGGCAGTGAGCACGATGATCGGAACCATGGAGCGCCGGCGGATGCGACGGATGGTTTCCAGGCCGTCCATACCGGGCATCATGATGTCCAGGATCACCAGATCGATGTTTTTCGTGCTGAACAGGGCGAGCGCCTCCAAGCCGTTGGCAGCCACCACAACGTTGAAGTTGCGCACTTCCAGGTTGCGCCGCACGAAGTTTCGCAGCGGTTTTTCGTCATCGACAACGAGAACGAGGGGACGGGTCATGGGAGTTCGAGTTGGGATTGGTAATCGTGAATTGTGAACGGGTAATTGTGAATTGTTAATTGCGAATTGGGTATTGCATCCTGAGCGGAGGGCGGCGTAGCCGCTCGAAGTCGAAGGATGGGGAGTGGGGAATTGTGAATTATGAACGGTTAATTGCGAATTGGGAATGGCATCCTGAGCGGAGGGTGAAGGGGTGGGTAATTGGGTAATTGGGTAATTGGGTAATTGGGTAATTGCATCCTGAGCGAAAGGCGAACAAAGTTCGCTTGCAGTCGAAGGATGGGGAGTGGGTAAGTGGCGTCTGTGGCTTGTTGCTTTCCGTGTTATGTGCAGCTTACGGCTTCCTCGATCAGCGGCAGAGAAAAGGCGATGCAGGTCCCTTGAGCGCGTTTTTCCAGCCAGATTCTCCCGCCGTGGGCGCGCACGAACCCCTGACAGATCGCCAGCCCTAACCCGGCCCCAGAAGTGGTGCGGTCCAGGCCGTTTTCGATACGATAAAAGCTCTCGAAGATGTGTTGGCTGTGCTCTTCGGGAATGCCGACGCCCTGGTCCTCCACCCGGACGATCACTTCGTTCCCCTGCCGGACGGCGGATATCCAGATCGGGGTGTGCTCGCCGCTGTATTTGGCCGCGTTTTCGATCAGATTGCGCAGCACCACCTCGATGCGCTGGCGGTCCACGAAGAGCGGGGGCACGTTCGCCGCGATGGAAACACGCAGCCGGTCGCCGGGTTGTGAGTAGGCGCGTTGGGCCGCGTGTTCGATCATCTCACCCAGATCGGCTTCGAGGCGTGAGATGCTCAAATTTCCGGCCTCGATGCGCGACATGTCCAGCAAATCTTTGACCAGTTCGGTCAGCCGGTCGGTTTCGTTGGAGATGATGGTCAGAAATTCGCGCTGGCTGACGGGGTCCCATTCCACGTCCTCGGCGAGCAGGGTGGAGGCGTAGCCTTTGATAGCGGCCAGCGGGGTGCGCAATTCGTGGGAAACGGTGGAGATCAGGCTGGATTTCATGCGGTCCAATTCTCGGCGGCGGGTGACATCCTGTAAAATGCGCCCGCGACCGATCGGTGTGCCGTTGGAGTCGGTCACGTCGAAGATTCGCAGGCGTAAATACCGCCTTCCGGTTGGCTCGACTAGCTCGATGTCCACCCGGCGGGAACCCTCGTGGTTGAGTGCCTTGTGGATGGCGGCGCTGGTCTTTTCGGGCTGGCGGGCGAGGCGCAAAATACGCGCCATGAGCTTCTCGACAGGCGCGCCAACGACTTCCCGGCGGGAGAAGCTGGTCAGCTCTGCCACGGTTCGGTTGGCATACAACACATTCCCATCCAGATCCTCTAAAATCAGGCCGTCCTCCATCGATTGCACCAACGCTTCCAGGCGGCGGGTTTGCTCTTGCAGCCGCATGTCGCTGCGGGCGTACAGGGTGGCGTTCTCGAAAGCCATGGCGGCTTGATTGGCGAAGGTGGCCAGCAGGTTGATTTCCTGGGAGGTGAAAACGTGTGCATCCGGCCGGTAGACCAGCAGCGCGGCCTGGGGCGCGTGCTGGGTGGTGAGGGGGACGGCCAGAATGGAGCGAATGCCTTCCTGTCTGGCACGGTACCGTAGGGCCGCGCTGGTGTCTTTGCCCTCCACGTCGCTCACCTGCACGGGTTTTCCGGTCTGGATGGCGCGCATGGTGATCGAGACCGGCTCGCCAGGATGGATGATGATTTGCTCGGTGTACGAGCGAGACAGACCGCGGCTGGCCTGGCTGCGAAAGACACCCCTGCGCTCGTCCAGCGCGACAATAGCGCACTTTTCGATGCCCAACAAGCGCTCCACCTGTTCCAGAATGCGGTCCAGCACGGTTTGCAGGTCGAGTGTGGAGACCACCGAGGCGCTGGTTTCCAGCAAGGTGGACAACTCATTCAGGCGGGCGGCGATCTGTTCCTCGGCCCGCATCAGGCTGCGTACGAGATGCCCCAATTGATCGGGACGGTGAGCCAGCGAGGTCACTTCTGCATCCCGCCCGGCTGGGGGCAATTTTTCCCGGCCAATTCGTTGGCTATAGGCTGCCAACCGCTCCAGCGGACGAATCATTCGCCGGGACAACATGATCCAGAAAAACAGGCCGATCACGGAGAAAAAGCTCAAC
>JALUWE010000589.1 GCA_027019845.1 Anaerolineales bacterium
ATGCAATCCCCAATTCACAATTAACCGTTCACAATTCACCATTCACAATTCCGCCTCCCATCCTTCGACTTCGAGCGGCCGGAGTTCGGTACGAACTCTCCCCGCCCTCCGCTCAGGATGCAATCCCCAATACCCAATACCCAATTACCACTTACCCAATTACCACTTACCCAATTACCCAATTACCCAATTACCCAATTACCTAACCACCCCCGGAGAACTATTATCATGGGCAAAATTATCGGTATCGATCTCGGAACCACCAACTCAGTATGTGCCGTGATGCAAGGCGGCGAGGCAACCGTCATTCCCTCTGCCGAGGGGGAACGGCTGGTGCCCTCCGTGGTGGCGATCAACAAAAATGGCGAGCGTCTGGTGGGTAAAGTAGCCCGCAACCAGGCGGTCATCAACCCCAACAACACCATCTTTTCCGTCAAACGCTTCATGGGGCGCAAATTCGATGACGCGGAGGTGCAGCACGCCCTGCCACGCATCCCCTACAAGGTCACCAAAGCACCCAATGGAGACGTGCGCGTGGTCATGGCAGAGAAGGAATACTCGCCCCCTGAAATCTCGGCCATGGTGCTCGCCAAGATCAAAGCCGATGCCGAAGCTTATCTGGGGGAACCGGTCACCCAGGCGGTGATCACCGTACCGGCCTACTTCAACGACTCCCAGCGCAACGCCACCAAAGATGCCGGAAAAATCGCCGGGTTAGAGGTGCTGCGCATCATCAACGAGCCGACCGCCTCCTCGCTGGCGTATGGCCTGGACAAGAAGCAAAACGAGATCATCGCGGTATACGACCTGGGCGGCGGCACTTTCGACATCTCCATCCTGGACGTAGGCGAAGGCGTCTTCCAGGTGCGCTCCACCAGCGGCGACACCTTCCTGGGCGGAGACGATTTCGATGTGCGCGTGATCGATCATCTGATCGAAGAATTCAAAAAAGAGACCGGCATCGATCTCCGTCAGGATCGCCAGGCACTCCAACGTCTCAAAGAGGCCGCGGAAAAAGCCAAGATCGAACTCTCCACCGTGATGCAAACCGAGATCAACCTGCCCTACATCACCGCCGACGCCAGCGGCCCCAAGCACATGGTCACCACGCTGACGCGCGCCAAACTCGAACAACTGACCGCAGACCTGATCGAACGCTCCCTGGAGCCATGCCGCCGGGCGCTCAAGGATGCCAAACTGAAGCCCGAAGACATCGATGAAGTCGTGCTCGTGGGAGGCATGACCCGCATGCCCGCGGTGCAGGAGGCGGTACGCAAACTCTTTGGCCGCGAACCGCACAAAGGCGTCAACCCCGACGAAGTGGTTGCCATCGGCGCGGCCATCCAGGCCGGGGTGCTGGGCGGGGAGGTCAAAGACATTCTGCTGCTCGACGTCACCCCCCTGACGCTCTCCGTCGAGACCCTGGGAGGGGTGGCGACCCCGATGATCGAGCGCAACACCACCATTCCGACCCGCAAAAGCCAGATTTACTCCACCGCCGCCGACAACCAGTCTCAGGTCGAAATCCACGTGGTGCAGGGCGAACGGCCCATGGCAGCCCACAACAAATCCCTGGGCAAATTCATCCTCGACGGCATCCCCCCCGCGCCGCGCGGGGTGCCCCAGATCGAGGTCACTTTTGACATCGACGCCAACGGCATCCTCAAAGTCACCGCGCAAGACAAGGCCACCGGGCGCAGCCAAAACATCACCATCACCGCTTCTTCGGGGCTTTCGGACGAAGAGATCGAACGGATGCGAAAAGAGGCCGAACTGCACGCCGAAGAAGACCGCAAACGCAAAGAAAACATCGAAGCCCGCAACCATGCCGACAACATGATCTACACCGCGGAGAAGGCCTTACGCGAACTGGGCGACAAAGTGCCCGAAGAGGTGAAAACAAACGTAAACGAAGGCATTGCAGCGGTCCGCAAAGCCCTGGAAGGGGAGGACACCGAAGCCATCAAACAGGCTACCGAACAACTCGGCCAGGTGATCCAGACCATTGGCGCAGCCGCGTACCAGCAATCCGGCCCCCAGGCAGCCCCGCCCCCAGGCGGAGACGGCTTCGACCAGACCGGCAGCAACGCGGATGAAGACGTAATCGAAGGCGAATTCGAGGAATCCTGAGCGTAAAGCGTGAGCAGGGTAGAGAGGTAAACAGGTAGACAGGTAACAGTACTTACGCAGTTGAGACCTTACAGGTCTACCCCCACACGATGCAGGAAGATTTGACCCAAAACAGATTGCATCCGGGCATCTCCATGCGCTTTGAGACCTGTGAGGTCTGGGTGCGACTTTTCAAGTGCACAAGTAAGACAGGTAAACAGGGCACGTAAAACCCCATGTCCAAGCGCGACTATTACGAAATCCTCGGCGTTCCCCGTTCCGCCTCCCAAAGCGATCTCAAACAGGCTTTCCGCAACCTGGCGCGCAAATACCACCCGGATGTCAGCCAGGACCCCGACGCCGAAGAAAAATTCAAAGAGATCAACGAGGCCTACGCGGTGCTCTCCGACGAGCAGAAACGCGCCGCGTACGACCGCTTTGGCCATGCCGGGCTGAACGGTATGGGCGGTGCGCCGGACTTCTCCGACATCGACCTGTCGGACATTCTGGAGGAGATATTCGGCGGCTTTGGGTTCGGCGGTTTCAGACGCGCCAGCCAACGGACGCGCAACATCCCCCGCCGCGGGGAAGACCTGCAATTGACCCTCAACCTGACATTCGAGGAGGCTGTGTTCGGCGTGGAGAAGGAAGTCACCTTCTCGCGGGACGAAATTTGCAGCCGCTGCCGCGGCACCCGCGCCGAGCCGGGCACCTCACCCGTGCGTTGTGCTACCTGCCGCGGCACCGGCGAAATCCGCCAGGCGCGGCAGAGCATCTTTGGCTCGATGGTGCAGGTCACCACATGCCCTGCCTGCCGGGGGAGTGGCGAGACGATTGCGACCCCTTGCAGGGCCTGTAACGGCCGCGGCCTGGAGCGCAAAAGAGTGCGCAAAGTGGTTGCCATCCCTGCCGGCGTGGATAGCGGAAATCAAATCCGGCTGGCCGGCGAGGGGCAGCCGGGCATCAACGGGGGGCCGAAGGGCAATCTCTATTTGTTGTTGCGAGTCAAGCCGCACAAATACTTCCGCAGACGGGGGAATGACATCTTGCTCGATTTGAACATCAATATCGCACAGGCCGCGTTGGGCGCAGAAGTCGAAGTTCCCACCGTGGACGGCCCCGAAAAACTGGTCATCCCGGCTGGCACACAGCCCGGCAAAGTGCTCACCATGCGGGGCAAGGGTGTGCCCTACCTGCGCGGCAACGGCCGCGGAGACCAACTCGTGCTGGTCAACGTCGAAATTCCCAAACGCCTGACCCACGAGCAGAAAAAACTGTTCGAGCAACTGGCCGCCAGCCTCGGCACCGAGGTCAAACCACAAGAGCGCGGCTTTTTCGATAAGATGAAAGACTTTTTGGGGATGGAGTGAGGCAGTTGTCAGTATTCAGTTGTCAGTTGTCAGTTGTCAGTTTTCAGTGGGCAAGCGATCAAAGAACTGTATCCCGAAACCGAACACTGAACACCGAACACTGAACACTGAACACTGAATACTGAATACTGAATACTGAATACTGAACACTGAACCCCGAACCATGTTCACCCGCCTGCGAACCCTCACCGCCGGAGAATCCCACGGCCCGGCTCTGCTCACCATACTGGAGGGGCTGCCCGCGGGGCTGCCGCTGCCCGCCGAGGTGATCGACCGGCAGCTCGAACGCCGCCAGCAGGGGTACGGCGCGGGGCCGCGCATGAAGATCGAGCGCGACCGCGTGCAGATTCTGGGCGGCCGGATGGCAGGCGTCACCACCGGCGCGCCGCTGGCCTTGCTGATCCAAAACCGCAACCACGACCGCTGGCGCGGCCAGCACATCCAGCCGTTCACCGCGCCCCGCCCAGGCCACGTAGACCTGACCGCGGCGGTCAAATACGGCTACCGCGACCTGCGCCCCGGCCTGGAACGCGCCTCCGCGCGCGAGACCGCGGCCCGCGTCGCGGTGGGCGCAGTGTGCCGCCACCTGCTGGCGCAATTCGGCATCCAGATCGGCGGCTACGTCGCAGCCATCGGCGAGGTGGAGGCCGAATTGATCGGCATCCCCCTCCCCACGCGCATCGCCCGCGCCGACCAAAGCCAGGTGCGCTGCCCCCATCCCCCATCCAGCCAGCGCATGGAGGCGGCCATCCGCCAGGCCATCGAAAACCGCGATACCCTGGGCGGCGTCATCGAGGTGATCGCGCTGGGGCTGCCGCCCGGGTTGGGGTCGCACGTGCAATGGGACCGCCGCCTGGAGGCCAGGCTGGGCGCGGCCGTGCTCAGCGTGCAGGCCATCAAGGGCGTCGAAATCGGCCACGCCTTCGCCAACGCGCGGCTGCCCGGCACCCAGGCGCACGACGCCATCCACCTGGAGGGCGAAAAGCTGACCCGCCCGACCAACCGCGCCGGCGGCATCGAGGGCGGCATCACCAACGGCCAGCCGCTGATCGTGCGCGCCGCCATGAAACCCATCGCCACCACCCTCACCCCCCAGCAAACCGTAGACCTGGCCGCGGGCAAAGAAACCCCCACCACCTACGAACGCTCGGACTTCTGCCCGGTGCCGCGCGCCGTTGTGGTGCTGGAGGCCGTGGTGGCACACGTGCTGGCCGACACACTGCTCGAAAAACTGGGGGGCGATTCGATGGACGAAATCCGCCCGCGCTTCGAGACCCTGCGCCGGGCGCAGCTCCCGGATTTGAAGATGGACGGCGAACCCCACCTGTTTTGGCCCGAATAGCAACTTTCGCCATTCTCCCCCGTCATTCTCTGAGGGCGCAACAACCGTCGGGGCGACCGGCCGGTCGCCCCGACCTCCAACAACCACGCCCCTGCTGTCATTCTGAGGGCGCGCAGTGCCCGAAGAATCTCCCCCCATCGCAAGCGAGATTCTTCGCTCCCCGTCCCCGGTCATCCGTCTCCGGTCATTCTGAGGGAGCGCAGCGACCGAAGAATCCGGAGCGCAGCGACCGAAGAATCCGGAGCGCAGCGACCGAAGAATCTCCCCCCATCGCAAGCGAGATTCTTCGCTGCCTCTCAGAATGACACGGGTAACAGCCGATCGCTCAGAAGGACGCACACCCCCCGTCATTCTGAGGGAGCGCAGCGACCGAAGAATCTCCCCCATCGCAAGCGAGATTCTT
>JALUWE010000590.1 GCA_027019845.1 Anaerolineales bacterium
AAGGGCTGTATACATTGTAAAAGTGCTAAAATGTTCATCATGGGCTTCCTGTAGCAGTTATGTTTGTGGTGAACACAACTTTACTACAAGAAGCCCTACTTAACTTATTTTTTGGCGAAGGTATTGTCTTTGTGTGTCTTTGTGCTTCTTCGTGTAACTCTATTACCTCTGTGTTCCTGCACGATACCTGAGCCGTTACCCGAAGTCTACAATTTATTGATTATATCGGATTTTCGGTAGTGGTCACGGAGTAGTGACGGCGGGGCAGGTTGGTTAACATTCGGCACCTATCTGAGGGCACGCAGTACCCCAAGAATCTGGAGCGTAGCTTGGCAGGTCATTCTGAGGGCACGCAGTGCCCGAAGAATCCGGAGCGCAGCGACCGTTGGGGCGACCGGCCGGTCGCCCCGACCACACGCGCCGTCCCCGGTCTCCGGTCATCCGTCCCCCGTCATTCTGAGGGCACGCAGTGCCCGAAGAATCCGGAGCGCAGTGCCCGAAGAATCTCCCCCACCATCGCGGAGATTCTTCGCTGTCGCTCAGAATGACGCGAGCAACAGCCGGTCGCTCAGAATGACACGGGAAGCAAGCCGGTCGCTCAGAGAATGACGCAAATAACAGCCCACACAAATGCGTAACTCCTGTCTCTGAGCAAGCCCAAAAATTTTGCCCCCCTGGTGGCAAGGCCAGCCTTTTTTCGGCAAGCTTATGCCATTATAATCAACAGATCGAGATGAAAGTGACTGCTTCCGGGTGTACGGTTGTGCATCATTTTTGTGAGGAGCACAGCCCCCCATAGTGTACCATCGAAAGCCGATCAGCATTACCGCCAGCGTGGGAGTTGCGGAAATGGGGCAGGACACGCCTACGCTGATGACGTTGATTGACAAAGCGGATCAGGCCCTGTACGTTGCCAAAGAGAGCGGCAGGGACCAGGTGGCCTGGCAGTAAAGAAAAATGAATGCAGACATTACTGACATATCCGGCATCCGTGTAGGTCATGCCCATGACGAGGAGGCGCTGACCGGCTGCACGGTGATTTTATGCGAATCGGGCGCGGTTGGGGGAGTGGACCAGCGCGGCGGGGCGCCCGGCACCCGCGAAACGGACCTGCTGCGCCCCATGCAGTTGGTGGAGCGGGTACACGCAGTTTTACTGACCGGCGGCTCGGCCTTTGGGCTGGAGGCGGCCGCGGGGGTGGTGCGCTATCTGGAAGCGCGCGGGGTGGGGTACGATACCGGCGTGGCGCGTGTCCCTATCGTTCCGGCCGCGGTGTTATTCGATCTGGGAATCGGGCGCGCCGACGTGCGGCCAGACGCGGCCATGGGGTACCAGGCCTGTCTGAATGCGACTAAAGAACCATTGGCACAGGGGAATGTGGGCGCCGGAATAGGTGCAACGGTTGGTAAAATTCTAGGTATGGGCCAAGCCATGAAAGCCGGGATCGGTACTGCTGCCCTGGAAATCGGCGGCGGGCTGGTTGTGGGAGCAATCGTAGCTGTAAACGCGTTCGGTGACGTGATAGACCCCGCAAACGGGCACATTCTCGCGGGGGCACGTGTTCACCCATCTTCCCTTAGCGTGAAAAAAAGTCGGTTTGCCAACACATTAAATGTGTTGAAAATGTCTGCTCGCCAGGAGATGGCTCCGTTTGCACCAGCCGAGAACACTGTGATCGGCGTTGTGGCAACCAATGCCCGCCTGAACAAAGAACAGGTCAACAAAGTCGCGCAAATGGCACACGATGGGTTGGCGCGCACCATTCGCCCGGCCCACACTCTTTATGATGGCGATACCATCTTTGCTCTGGCGACCGGAAAGGTAGAGGCCGATACCAACATGGTCGGCAGCTTCGCGGCCGAAGTTTTCTCCCAGGCCATCTTGCATGCCGTTTATCATGCCCGCCCCGTGGCAGGCCTGCCCGCCGCAAACCACTTCTAACCCCTGAACGCATGGCTACACCAAACGACACTGAAGCCACTTCACACCACCAGTTGGACGAACTGAAAGTTCTGTATCAGGCCGCCACCATTTGCGCCGAAAGCACGGATATAGACGCGCTGATCGAACGTGTCACTCGTCTGGTTGGCGAAAGTCTCTTCCCCGACAATTTCGGCATCGCACTCTTGGACGAAAGTGGAACGCAACTACACCTACACCGCTCCTACAACTACGGGCCACGCGAAACCCCGGAGAGTACCGTCCCACTCGACCGCGGCATCCTGGGCAAAGTAGCGCGCACCGGCAAGCCCATCCGGCTGGATGACGTCACCCGGCATCCCGATTACGTCGCCGCGGACCCGGAAACGCGCTCCGAGCTGTGCGTCCCGCTCAAAGTCGGTGACAACGTGATCGGGGTGATCAATGCGGAGAGTAAAAAACACAACGCATTTACTGCCGGCGACGAGCGATTGTTGCTCACCCTGGCCGCGCAGCTGGCAACCGCCATCTCGAATGTGCGCCATCTGGCGACGGTGGAAAAACGGCGCAAAGAGACCGAAACCCTCCATCAGGCCACCACCGCGTTGACTGCCTTGCTCGACCTCCACCAGGTGCTGGCGCGCATATTGTCCTACCTGGAGCAAGTGGTCCCCTATGACAGCGCGTCCATCTTGTTCCTGGAAGAGGGCCACCTGGTCGTCATGGCTGCCCGAGGCTTTCCTGAGGCAAAGAGTGTCATTGATAAAAGATACCCGCGAGATGACGCGCTTTTCAATGTGGTTTTCCACTCTCAGAAGCCACTCTTTCTGCCCGATGTGCAAAAAGACTCCCGTTTCAGTGGCTGGGGAGGGACGAATTACGTGCGGGGATGGATGTGTATCCCCCTGATCAGCCAGGGAGAAGTGATCGGGGCCTTGACGGTCGATAGCCGGCAGGTGGGCGCCTACGGCGAAACCGAAGCTGCATTGGCGCAATCCTTTGCCAACCAGGCCGCCATCGCCATTCAAAATGCGCGTCTGTTCGAAGAAACATCTCGCCAAAACCGTGAACTGATCGCTCTTTACGACACCACCCTGGTGCTGGGAGGGCTTTTGGAAAGACAGGAGCTTCTACAGCGCATTGTAGAGCAGGTTCATCTGCTGATGGCGCCGGACAGTATGGGGATCATCCTGTATGACGCGGCCTCCGAGGAACTCGAAATCGCGCTGGCGGTCGAACAAGGCGAACACCTGCGAGAGATACAGGGCGTCCGTTTCCCCTTAAGGGAAGGGGGATTGAGCGGCTGGGTGATGCAAAGCAAGCGGTCCTTGCTGATAGGCGACCTGAAAAACGATCCCCTTCCTGTCGTTCCCAAGCATTTTCAGGTCCCGGCGCGTTCCTGGTTGGGGGTGCCGTTACTGAACCGCCAGCGGTTGCTGGGCGCGATCTCGGTACAGGCTTTTCGGCCCAACGCGTTTGACAACCGGCATTTGCGTTTTATGGAAGCAATGGGCGCACAGGTGGCAATGGCGTTGGAAAACGTTCGCTTGTTTTCTACGGTTGCTCGCCGCGCCGATGAGCTAGCCGCCCTGATGCGCCTCAATCAAGCCATCAGTGCCAACCTGGATATGGAAACCATTCTGGACACCGCTTATCGGGCTGTGGGCAACCTGATGGACAACGATGCTTTCTGGATCGCCTCCTACGAGGAAGGGCAGACATACTACGAATATCTACTCAGGATCGACCGCGGCATCAAATACCCGTTGGAGCGCGTGGAGATGCCCCTGGGTGTGGGCGGATATTGCTTACGCACCCGCGAACCTGTTCGCATTAACCGCGCGGAAGAAAAAGTGCTTTTTGCCCCGGCTCGCTATGGCAACGCGCGTGCCGTGCAAAGCATCCTATGTGTGCCACTGACCATTGGCGACCAGGTGATCGGGGTGATGTCCACCCAAAGTTACAAGCCCAATGCCTATACGGAAAACGACCTGGAACTGTTCACCCAACTGGGGCGGCAGGTCGCCATTGCCATCAACAATGCCCATCTGTACGAGGAATTAGAAGAGTCTTACGTCCAAACCGTTTTGGCCCTGGCACGCGCCATGGACGCCCGCGACACATATACCGCTGACCACAGCCACCGTCTGGCGGTGTGGGCGAAAAACATCGCGGCTCAAAAGGGATGTTCTCTGGAAGAAATCCGTGCCATCCATTGGGCCGCGTTGCTACACGACATCGGCAAGATCGGCGTGCCCGACGAAATCCTGCGTAAACCCGGCCCGCTCACCGAAGAGGAATGGCGCATTATGAAACTGCACCCAGCTGCCGGCGCCGAGATCATCCGGCCTGTCAAACGATTGGCGGACGTTGTGCCCATTGTCCTGGCCCATCAGGAAAAATACGATGGCAGCGGCTACCCACAAGGCTTGAAGGGAGAGGACATCCCGCTTGGGGCCCGCATCCTGGCAGTGGTGGACGCCTACAGCGCAATCACCGACGAGCGGGTATACCGCCCGGCGCGCAGCCATGCCGAAGCCATTGCGGAGCTGCGCCGCAACGCAGGCAAACAGTTCGATCCCGAAATCGTCGAAATTTTCGTCGAGCTTATCGAAGCCGAAAGGCGCCAATAATCGCTCACAAAATCAGCATCGCATCCCCAAACGAATAAAAACGATAGCCCTCTCTTTTGGCAACCTCATAGGTTTCTAAAACGCGCTCCCGGCCCGCGAACGCGCTGATCATCATCAGCAGGGTGGACTTCGGCAGGTGAAAATTGGTCACCATCGCGTCCACCACCCGAAAAGTGTACCCCGGCAGGATGAACAGGTCCGTCGGCCCCTCGAATGCGGCCACGCTTTGCCCGTGCGCGGCGCGTTGCGCGGCGGTCTCCACCGTGCGCACACTGGTCGTACCCACACACACCACCCGCCCGCCGGACTCTCGCGCCCGGTTGATCTGCACGGCGGTCTCCGGC
The DNA here is from genome assembly GCA_027019845.1 of Anaerolineales bacterium. Classification (GTDB taxonomy): domain Bacteria; phylum Chloroflexota; class Anaerolineae; order Anaerolineales; family JABWBV01; genus JALUWE01. The sequence continues at coordinate 4,898 of JALUWE010000590.1, forward strand.
GGCAGGCGGCACCACTCGGTGTGGATTTTGTGCGCCCGCGGGTCTTCTTCGTGCACCGGGCCAAAGGTATCCAGGCCGACGTGTAAGGTGACGAACGCCCGGCGCACGCCCATCGCCTCCAGGCGGGCGAACAACTCCGGGGTGAAGTGCAACCCCGCGGTGGGCGCGGCCACCGACCCGGGCCGGGCCGCGTACACGGTCTGGTAGCGGCTGGGATCGCGCAGGGGGGTGTGGATGTAGGGCGGCAGGGGGGTGTGCCCGATCCGCTCCAGGTGCGGGGTCAACGGCTCGTCGAAGCGGATCACGCGCCGCGGCCCCTCCAGCACC
>JALUWE010000591.1 GCA_027019845.1 Anaerolineales bacterium
ACGCCGGAACTGACCATCCCCCACCCGCGGCTGCACGAGCGCGCCTTTGTGCTCGTTCCCCTGGCCGAGATCGCCGCGGAGTTGGTGCACCCAATCCTGAAGAGAACTGCGGGTGAGTTACTGTGTGTGGTTTTCGAGATCGAAAACCGTGAAAGCGTGCTCAGGGAAAAACAATCAGTATGGCCGTACTAACTCATCCACATTGGGAAAGTGGAAAAATTTGAAGGAGTAAACAATGATCACCCCAACCAAAACCTGCCCCAACTGCGGCGCGGCCCGCCCCTGCTTTTCCCAATCCCTCGGCAGCCACTTCGCCTTCGGCTCAGCGCATGGCTCAGGGCAAGCCCCCATCCTTCGGCTTCAAGCGAATTCCATTCGCCCTCCGCTCAGGATGTAATACCCAATTACCCATCCTTCGACTTCGAGCGGCTGCGCCGCCCTCCGCTCAGGATGCAATTACCCAACTACCCATCCTTCGACTTCGAGCGGCTGCGCCGCCCTCCGCTCAGGATGCAATTACCCAACTACCCAACTACCCAACTACCCAACTGTTCCATCTTCGGAGGTCCCCATGCGCATACTCGGACTCACCAGCGAACAATGGATCGACGTTGGCGTTTCTCTGTTCTTGCTCTTCGCCACCATTGTGTTTGGGCGCTGGCTTGTCAAAGTAGTGCTCAACCAGGGGGTGCGCCGCCTGACTCGCAAAACCAGCACCACCCTGGACGACGCTCTGCTGGAAGCCCTCATCGCCCCCCTCCACGGCTTGCTGATCGTGATCGCCTTTGCGCTGGCCATCGCCAACCTGGATTTCATCCCCGCGAGCTGGGCCGGCCCGCTCAACAGTCTGTTTTTCTTACTCTATCTGACCATAGGCTACGTGATCGCCTGGCGGGTGATCGTGGTGGTTTTCAAATGGTACGGCGAAGAGATCGCCACCAAAACCGAGACCAAGCTGGATGAGGTGCTGACACCCTTTTTGCGCCGGGTGGCATTGGTTGTGCTCTCATCCATTGTCGTGATCATGCTGTTGAGCTACTTCGAGATCGACGTTAGCGGCCTGGTCGCCACCCTGGGAATCGGCTCGCTGGCCATCGCGCTGGCAGCCCAGACCGCCCTGGCCGACATCTTCAGCGGCATCATCATCATGATCGACCAGCCCTTCCGGCTTGGCGACCGCATCGAAATCCAGGAACTCAACACCTGGGGCGATGTGGTGGACATCGGCCTGCGCAGCACCCACATCCGCACACGCGACAACCGCATGGTGATCGTGCCCAACGCCATCATCGGCAAAAGCCTGATCGTCAACCATGCCTTCCCCAACAGCCAATACCGCATTCAGGTGAATATCGGTGTGGCCTATGGCAGCGATGTGGAACTGGCGCGGCAGACCATGATCGAGGCAGTGCGCGGCGTCGAAGGTGTGCTGCAAGACAAACCCATCGAGGCGCTGTTCCTGGAATTCGGCGATTCCGCGCTGGTCTTCCGCTTGCGCTGGTGGATCGAATCCTATGTGGATACCCGCCGCATGTTCGACAAAGTGAACACCGCGGTCTACCGCGCCCTCAAGGAGGCCGGTATCGAGATTCCTTTCCCTCAGCAGGACGTACATTTCAGGATCGATCCACAAGAGATAGAACAGATCGCCCGTGCGCTCCGCTCAGCCGCACCCCCGGCAGATTCGGTATAATGTGGGCATACACTGGACTTGTCCGCCTGTCCACCTGTTTACCTGTCTACCTCTTCTACCCTCTACCCAACGACCACCCCCGACAAAAAATCAGGAGATTCGCTCCATGACCCAAACGGAATACAAACCCCTCAACTGGAAACCCGTCCCCGGCATCGGATACACCGTCACCCGGCGGCCCGACGGTGGGATGCACTACGTTTTCACCGACCTGGACCGCGCAACCCTGGAGCATTGGCGTGACTTTGCCCTCGAACACCTGTACGATTCCGACCGCCTGACTCGCAACCTGTACGACCTGCGCCAGGTGAAGGAAATCCCCGAAGAGGCCATCCATTTCGCAGTCGAGGCCAACAGCGACCCCGCGGCGCGCAACATCCGGCTGGCGGTTGTGGTGGCCAGCCCGGCGGTGAAAGAGGCCGTCGAAGCCATCGCAGCCCAGACCACCGTGCCCGGCGGCGGCGCAAACATCAAACTGTTTACTGACCTCGACGAAGCCGAGGCATGGCTCAGCCGCCCGCTCGAATCCATGGTCTGATGCCCTCGCGGATAGCCCGCTTCGATTGGGGGCGCCGTACCTACGTGATGGGCATCCTCAACCTTACCCCGGACAGCTTTTCCGGGGATGGCATTTTCAGCACGGCTGAGCAGGATGCTGCCATCCAAAAGGCCCTCGATCAGGCGCGCCGCTTCGCGGCCGCGGGGGTGGACATCCTGGACGTGGGTGGGGAGAGCACCCGGCCTGGCGCGCAACCCGTGCCTGAAGAGGTGGAACGGGCGCGTGTCATCCCGGTCATCCGCGCGCTGGCAGCCGAATTCGACCTCCCGATCTCCATCGACACCTACAAAGCGCGCCTCGCGGAGGCCGCGCTGGAAGCCGGCGCGGGGATGGTCAACGACGTGTGGGGGTTGCGCGGCGACCCGAACATGGCCGCGGTGGTGGCCGCCGCGGATGTGCCCGTGGTGCTGATGCACAACCGCCTGAAAACCAAAAATGTCGAAATCCAGAAGCGGCTGGGCGGGCGTTTCATCGGCGTGCGTTACCAAAACCTGATCCAGGACGTCCAACGCGAGCTGATGGAGTGCGTCGCGCTGGCACACGCCGCTGGAATCCGCGACGAAAACATCATCCTCGATCCGGGGCTTGGGTTCGGAAAAACCGTGGCGCAAAGCCTGACATTGATCAACCGGCTGGACGCGTTCCGTAGCCTGGGATACCCCCTGCTGATCGGCCCCTCCCGCAAATCCTTCATCGGCTACACCCTCGATCTGCCCCCCGACCAGCGTGTGGAAGGCACCGCGGCCGCGGTCGCCATCGGCATCGCCCGCGGCGCGGACATCGTCCGGGTTCACGATGTGGCACCCATCGTGCGCGTGGCGCGTATGGCGGATGCAATTGTCAGAACGAAAGACGGGGGGACAGATTCACAATGACGTGCCTGAGCAGTTACGAAAGCTCCCCACTACGCTATCTCTTTCTCCATGACCAGCGCGTCTTCTCCGCCCTTGTAATACCGCGGCCAGGTGCCCACCACCCGGTAGCCATAACGTTTGTACAGCCGGATGGCCGGCTCATTGGACATGCGCACGCTCAACCGCACACGCGGGGTGTTGAGCATCTGCTCACACCGCTCCAGTAAAGCCGTGCCGATGCCCTGGCCGCGATAATCGGGGTGAACGGCGAAGGTGGCGATCCACGAAATTTTTTGGCGGGGACGCCGGTCGCCGATCACGAACCCGATGAACTGTTCGCCGTGCGCGGCCTTCAGGCGCACAGTGCTGGGCAGTGTCAGCGCGGCAAACACATCCCAGATCGGCCAGGCGTCCTGCGGGAAACAGAGCTTCTCCAGCTTGTGAAACGCCATTACGTCCCGCCAGGTGGCCGGTAGGATGGCAATTTGTTTGGGCAGGGTGAGGGAGAATGAATCGGCGGTCAAATTGGGTAATTGGGTAATTGGGTAATTACATCCTGAGCGGAGGGCGAACGGAGTGAGCCTGAAGTCGAAGGATGGGTATTGGGTATTGGGTATTACATCCTGAGCGGAGGGTGGACGAAGTCCACTCGAAGTCGAAGGATGGGGGGGATAGGGAGTGGGGATAGGGAATTGTGAATTGTGAACGGTTAATTGTGAATTGGGAATGGCATCCTGAGCGGAGGGCGAATGGAATTCGCTCGTAGTCGAAGGATGGGGAGGGGGGAATTGGGAACAGGTGGTATACAGATAAACACGAAAACAGGGTCGAGGACGCGCCTGCGTAGACACGCATTACGCATTACACACTACGCTAAAGTGCCCGGCGCGCCCTTCGACCTTTGACCTGTCTACTCACCCTCATCCTTCTTCACCGGGCCGTTGCTTTGCCCGGCGCCGATGAAATTGGAGAGCAGGCTGGTGAATTCCATCGGGAAGATGAATTTGGTGGCCGGACTGGCGCCCATCTGTTTGAGCGTTTCAAAGTATTGCAGGGTCATGGTCTTCTGATCGATGCTCTGCGCCACCTCGAAAATGCGCTCCAGCGCGCTGGCAAAGCCCTCGGCGCGCAAAAGCTGGGCTTCCTTCTCGCCCTCTGCCTGGCGAATGGCGGCCTCTTTCTGCCCTTCGGCTCGCAGGATGGCGGCCTGCTTCTCGCCTTCGGCCACGTTGATGGCGGCCTCTTTCTGGCCGGTGGATTCGGTCACCAGCGCGCGGCGGTCGCGTTCCGCGGACATCTGCCGGTTCATGGCGTCCTGAATCTCGCGCGGCGGCACGATCTCGCGGATTTCCACGTTGGTCACTTTCACGCCCCAGCGTTCGGTCACCTCGTCCAGACGGGTGCGCAGCATATTGTTGATGTGCTCACGCTCGGAGAGCACGTCGTCCAGCGGGATGCCGCCGATCACTGCGCGCAGCGTGGTGGTTGCCATACCCTGCGCCGCGGCCTCGAAATTGCCGACCTGCAAAACACTGGCGGTAGCGTCCAGCACTTTGTAATACCAGATAAAGTCCACCGAAATGGCCGCGTTGTCTTTGGTGATCGAGGTCTGGTGGGGGATTTCGCGCACCTGCTCGCGCAAATCCACCCGGACACCGCGGTCCACGAACGGGATCAGGAATATGATGCCCGGCCCTTTGTCGCCGATACAACGACCCAGGCGGAAGATCACCAGACGTTCGTATTCTGGCACGATACGGATGGCGCTGGCCAGCAAAACCAGCACCACCAGCACTGCACCGCCCACCAGGCAGAGCAATAGGCCCGCGGATGCGGCCCCCGTTTGCGCTAAGATAGAGTACAGCATGTTGACCTCCTCGAAAATTGGTTAATGTTAGGACTTACGCACTTGAAAAGTCGCACCCAGACCTCACAGGTCTCAAAGCGCATGGAGATGCCCGGATGCAATCTGTTTTGGGTAAAATCTTCCTGCATCGTGTGGTAGTAGACCTGTGAGGTCTCAAAGTACTGAATGTTCGGAACGGATTGGCTCCACTTCCAAAATCAAACCCTGCCGCCCGACCACACGCACTTCACTTCCGGCAGGG
>JALUWE010000592.1 GCA_027019845.1 Anaerolineales bacterium
TATGATCGGACAGGATAACCGCTGAAAGCATCTAAGCGGGAAGCCCCTCCCAAGATTAGATCTCACTGGAGCCTTGAGCTCCCTGAAGGTCCGTCGAAGACTACGACGTTGATAGGCTGGGTGTGGAAGCGTAGCAATGCGTGAAGCTAACCAGTACTAATTGACCGTGAGGCTTGACCATATAACACCCAAGTAGTTTGTTTGGTGTGTTATATCGAAGCTGGTTGATACAATTCATACCCTAGCGTTATCGCTATCAGAACTGAACTTTTCGAATTGGCGGCTCGCGTGTGCTGAGTGCACGGGCTGCAAACGGTTTTCCTGGCGGCAATAGCGAAGTGGTACCACCCGATCCCATCCCGACCTCGGAAGTGAAACACTTTAGCGCCGATGATAGTGTGGGGCTTCCCCATGTGAAAGTAGGTCACCGCCAGGTTTTATTTGAAAAACCCCGCAGATTGTCTGCGGGGTTTTTTTTTTGCATTGTTACTGGATTCCCCCGTGCATCCCGATCTTCTGTTGGGGTGCGGGAGCCCGACTATCCGCTTTCAAGAGTCGGGATTAAGTGCTACCTTAATGGTCTCATTTCTCGCCTTTTCGTTCGACCGAGGTTGCGCTGGCAGGCTTCGCTCGTGCGTTTGGCGACAGACTCAACTCCTCTTGGTATGTCGAAAACAGCCGTAGATCCTCTCGTTTTGGCCACGCTCGTACCCGTCAAGGCGCTGGGTATGGATCATTGTCGCGAGTTGGCGGAGCAGTCCGAGTTGTGCTCGGCCGCGGCGGGGAAGGTGCTGTTTCAGGCCGGGAGCGCTGTCGACAAGATATATTACTTGCTCAGCGGGGACGTAGAGTTTCGGGTTGCCGGAAAGCCGGTTAGGCGCCTCAAGGGAGGCAGTCGATTGTCCAAGCTTCCACTTGAGCAGGGGCGAGTGCATCAGCACACTGTGATTGCGCTAAATGCAGTTAGTTACGTGGCCATAGATGCCGACACTTTGGACTTGATGCTGACCTGGGATCAGTCCGGTGGCTACGAGGTTCAGGAGCTAGACGAGGGCTCGTCGGAGGGTGACGAAAATGACTGGATGTCGAAACTGTTACAGGCCAAGGTGTTTCGCCGTATTCCGCCGGCCAATATCCAGTCTGTGTTCATGCGCATGGAAACTCATCATTTCCGTCGCGGAGAAGCGGTTATCCGGCAGGGAGAAGAAGGCGAGCATTTTTTCATCATTCGGGAAGGCCAGTGTCGGGTAACGCGGCGAACCCGAAAGAATCCCGACGGTATCCTGCTGGCCACCTTGAAGACCGGGGACCATTTTGGCGAAGAGGCACTGATCTCCGGCGGAAAGCGTAACGCGACGGTGACCATGGTCACCGATGGGGTGCTGATGAGCCTGTCCAAGACCGACTTTCTGGAATTGCTGAATGATCCAATATTGAAATGGGTCAGCTATTCCGAGGCGAGTGCGCTGGTGGGCGAGGGGGCTATCTGGATCGATGTACGCCTGCCGGTCGAATATCAGGCCGGCCACATTGCAAAGGCCGTCAACATACCGTTACCGCTGTTTCGCGCCAAGCTCGGAAAACTGGACCCCGCACGCCGTTACATTACCTATTGCGACTCCGGTAGGCGTAGTTCCATAGCCACCTACCTGTTATCCCAGGCCGGTATCGATGCCTATGTGTTGCAGGACTCTTTGAACCAGGTGCCTGCGTCAGAGATGGTATCCTGATCGGACGTGGTTCGAGCGTAGACGGGGGCTCAATCCCCTGGAGGGTGACGATGACCTTGCAACATTCCCTGCTGGCACTGCTGTCCGACGGGCAGTTCCACCCCGGCCCGGAGCTGGGGGAGAAGGCCGGGTGTTCGCGTTCGGCAGTGTGGAAGGCCATTCACTCGTTACAGGCACAGGGAGTTGAGATATTCTCCGTACGGGGCAAGGGCTACCGACTTCCATCGCCGGTGGAACTGCTCGACGAGGCGCGCATACGTAGCGGGATGAGCGACACCTCCCGGCAGCGATTGCAGGGGCTGGACGTACTGTTGCAGGCGCCTTCCACCAATGCGGTCCTGCTGGAGCGGGTCAGGCATGGACATGCTCGCGTCGAGGCCTGTTTCGCGGAGTATCAGACCGCGGGCCGGGGGCGCCGTGGACGCACGTGGCAGTCACCGTTCGGTGGCAATATTTACTGTTCGTTGCTGTGGCCCTTTGCCACCGGCGCGTCCCGACTGGCCGGGCTCAGTCTTGCGACGGCGGTTGCCATCGGGCGGGCGCTGCGCGAGTGCGGCCTGGGCAGCTACAGCCTCAAGTGGCCCAATGACATTCTCGTCGATGGTCGCAAGCTGGCCGGTGTGCTGCTCGAAGTGGTGGGCGAGGCCTCCGGCCCATGTGCAGTGATCATCGGGGTTGGCATCAATGTGCGTACCCCGGCATCCAGGATGGAAGGTGTGGATCAGCCGTGGGTTGATCTGGAAACGGCCAGCGGTAGCGCGGTCGATCGCAACCGCCTTGCCGGCCAGGTGCTCGGACACATGATCGACGCGCTGATGGCGTTCGAGCACAATGGCCTTACGCCATTCGTGGATGAATGGAATCGCCACGACATGTTTCTTGGCCGCGAGGTGGAGTTGCTCGTGGGTAGCGACAGCATCATTGGAGTCGCACAGGGTATCGACCAGGCCGGCGCACTGATCCTGGCCCATGATGGCGGGCGCGAACACTTCTTCAGTGGCGAGGCCAGCCTGCGGGCCGCGCGATGATCACCCTGCTGGTGGATGCCGGCAACAGCCGGATCAAGTGGGCCCGGCTTTGTGATGGCGAACTGTCACCGGCACAGGCGGCCCCGTACCCTGCGCCTGAGGGTCGCGAAACCCTGCCGCCGGCCTGTCTGCATTCATGGCGACAATTGCCATCGGCAATACGGGTCATCGCGTGCAACGTGGCCGGCGAGTCGGTGCAATCCGCGCTCCTCGCGTGGATCAAGGAACATGGCCCGGGGACGATAGAGTTCGTGGTTGCCAGCGCCAGCGCCCTTGGCGTTCACAATGCCTACGGACAGCCCGAGACCCTGGGGGCCGACCGCTGGGCCGCCCTGATCGCCGCCCGCCATCTGCTGCGCGGGCCGGCATGCGTACTGGATTTTGGCACCGCGATCACCATCGATGTACTGGACGGGAAGGGCAGGCATCTTGGAGGTGTCATCGGCCCCGGCATCAGGCTGATGCAACACAGCCTCAGTACCAGCACCAGCGGCATCGGCAGCGCGGCAGACCCTCGCGCGCGGGCCAGCGGCGCCGACTGGCTGGGGGCAGGCACCGGGGCCTGTGTCCACGGGGGAACCCTGCTGGCCGCGACGGGCCTGGCCGACCATGCACTGAGACGTGCGCAACGCCTGTTTGACGAACCATTGCAGTGCGTGTTCACCGGCGGCGGTGCCGGCGTGGTGCTGGCACAATTGCAGGACGATCTTCCCGTCGGCCTGAGCTGCCATCACGAACCCGACTGGGTACTGAAGGGGCTTCGAGTCATCGCCGAAGAGGCGCAGCGCAGCCTGGCAACCCGTTCAACAATGGAAGCCCAACAATGAGATTGCTGTTCGCGTTCTTCCTGCTGCTCAACGTGGTTTATTTCTACTGGCAGTCACAGGGCGGCGCCGGGCGCGGCGAGCCGCAGGTGCTGGTGCCACTCACGTTGCCTTCGGGGGTCGCGCCGCTAACCCTGTTGCGTGAGCGCGGCCTGGACCGGAGTGCCGCGACTCCCGCAGCGTCCGCCGCCCGTCCGACGGTATCCGCTGCAGCCCCGGCCCCCGCGAAGTCCGCGCCTGCCGCCGAACCGGTCACGGTGCGGAAACCCGCGCCGCCATCGACGGTTAACGAACAAGCAGCGCTGGCCTGTTTCACCATTGGCCCATTCGCCAAGGCCGGCACCGCCGAACAGGCCCGCAAGCGGATCGCCGCGTTGGACGCCGGGGTGGAGCAACGGGAAGTCTCCCGTCGCGTACCGAGGGGCTACTGGGTCTACCTGCCGGCGCTGAAGAGTTACTCCGCGGCGAAGAAAAAGGTCGAGGAAATGCAGGCGATGGGCCTGGGTGACCTGTTTATTATGGGCAAGGGCAGCCGCAAGAATGCGATATCACTGGGCCTGTTCAAGAGCAAGCGAGCCGCCAGTACCCGCTTCGAACAGGTGAAGGCCAAGGGACTGAAGGCCGTGATGGAAACCCAGTACCGGGTTACCAAGCAGCGCTGGCTGGACGTGACCTTACCCGAGGATCGTACCGGCGCGATAGCCAGCCTGGCCGAACTCACCGAGGATTACTCCGGGGTCAACCTGTCGCAGCGCAGCTGCAAGTGATGAATTGCGCATCGTCGTGCCAATCCATACAATACGCCCCTCAACAAGTATCGATCCGGGCAGCATCTCTGCGGGGTCAACGCCGACGTAGCACAATTGGTAGTGCAACGCACTTGTAATGCGTAGGTTCGCGGTTCGAGTCCGTGCGTCGGCACCAATTTTTCTGAACATCGGGTTCAGCCGCCGTTAACCGGCTTTTCGAGATTCGCCCCGTTTCCCATCGTTGAAACGGTCGAGTCCCAGTTGTTGGCAACGTCTGGCGCTTCCCGGCGTTTTCTCTTTGTTGGATACTCGACACGAAACGACTTTCCCTGGCCTGCCAGCAGGAATGGAATCACCATCGGCCAGGAATGGGTAAGGGACTACGAATGAAGCTGAGAGCAGCGTTACTGGTATTGACCATCGGCACGGGCGGCTCGTCACCGCTGATGGCGGGCCTGGACGACGGAACCCGCGCGATGCGAGATGGCCGGTACAATGAGGCCTTCCGTCAATGGAAACCACTGGCGGAGCGGGGCAACGTCGATGCCCAGGCGTCCATCGCGGTGATGTACCATGCGGGCCGCGGTGCACCCCGGGACTTCCGGCAGGCCGTCGAGTGGTACCGCAAGGCCGCACACCAGGGTAACGTGGCTGCGCAGGCCAACCTGGCACTGATGTATTCCCGCGGGCTCGGTGTCGCGGCGGATATGGTGATGGCCTACGTCTGGTACGAACTGGCGGCAACCGGTGGACAGGCCCGCCATCGTGACGTCGCCAAGCAGCTCGCCGGCCAGTTGAGCCCCGGTCAACTGCAAAAGGCCAGGCGCCTGGCCGCGCAATACCGGGAGAAATATGTACCATCGCATCGACGTG
>JALUWE010000593.1 GCA_027019845.1 Anaerolineales bacterium
CACCGAGATTCTTCGCTGTCGCTCAGAATGACACACCCCCCGTCATCCCGTCATTCTGAGGGCACGAAGTGCCCGAAGAATCCGGAGCGCAGCGACCGTCGGGGCGACCAGCCGGTCGCCGCGACCCCCAACAACCACGCCCCGAACAACCGTCCCCCGTCATTCTGAGGGAGCGCAGCGACCGAAGAATCTCCCCCCACCATCACCGAGATTCTTCGCTGTCGCTCAGAATGACACAGGAAACAGCCAGTCGCTCAGAATGACACAGGCAAATTACTCTGATGGCGTTCCGGGCAGGGCGCGATGTGGCGCAACACGCGGCACTGGTGTGGGCCTTCATTTTCGAGCGAACAGTGCACGCCTGAACCTGGCAAAAACTGCCAGCAACGAAGGTCAATATTTCTGGACGTCTGTGAAGACAGGATCACCGGCTCCTTTCGAGCGGCGAACCATCCCCTGCGTCGCCACGATGGAACATTCGTGCCAGATATCCAGGGCGTTATCGAAACAAAAGATGGCGCGGTCGTCTACTTCGATCATCGCGGCTACGGCCGGACCTACCCGGAAGAAAAACGACAGGTGATCGCATCAGGCATCCATTTGAGCGATGCTGAACAGTATTCCTGGCTGAATGATACCGTGGCCGTAGGTGTCGGAGAGATACGAGTGCAGAGGCCTGGGGGGATAGAAATCGTGATGGACTGGTATGAGGTTCTTTGGGCTCCCATCCCAGAGTAACGTGAGACCGCAATTATCCAATCGAACACCGGTTTAATTGTATAATACACCCTATCTCATCATCCCCTCATCCATCCACCCAAAAGAAGGAGGCACTTATGACCAATCAGGATGAAGTCCAGGTCAGCGAGGCCGAGATCGCCGTACACTGGCAGGAAGAAAAGCTCTATCACCCTTCCACCTCTTTCATCGCCCAGGCCAACATGACCGATCCGGGCATTTACGACCGCTTCAGCCTGGACAATTTCCCGGAATGCTTCAAGGAGTATGCAGACCTGCTCACCTGGGACAAATACTGGCACACCACCCTGGACACCAGCGACGCGCCGTTCTTCAAATGGTTCGTCGGTGGCCGTCTGAACGCCAGCTACAACTGCATCGACCGCCACCTGGACGAATACAAAAACAAAGCCGCCATCATCTGGGTGCCCGAACCCGAGGACGAACCCCACGAGATACTCACTTACCAGGAGCTGTACGTGCGGGTGAACGAGTTCGCCGCGCTGCTGCGCGACTTTGCCGGGCTGAAAACCGGCGACCGGGTGACCATCCACATGCCGATGGTGCCCGAACTGCCCATCGCTATGCTGGCCTGCGCCCGGCTGGGGGTAATCCACTCGGTCGTGTTCGGCGGATTCAGCGGCCGTGCCTGCGGCGAGCGCATCGCGGACTCCGGCAGCCGGGTGCTGATCACCATGGACGGCTACTACCGCAACGGGAAACTGCTCAACCACAAAGAAAAAGCCGACCGCGCCGCCTCCGTAGCCAGTGCAGAAGGCCAGGAAGTGGACAAAGTGCTGGTCTGGCGGCGCTACCGCGGCAAATACGTCTCCGAGACCCCGATGGTCGAAGGACGCGATTTCTTCGTGGACGACCTGCTGGCCGACTACCGCGGCGCGCGCGTCGAGCCGGTCTCCATGCCCGCTGAGGCACCTCTCTTCCTGATGTACACCAGCGGCACCACCGGCCGGCCCAAAGGCTGCCAGCACAGCACCGGCGGCTACCTGGCCTACGTCACCGCCACCTCCAAATACGTGCAGGACATCCACCCCACCGACGTGTACTGGTGCATGGCCGACATCGGCTGGATCACCGGCCACTCCTACATCGTCTACGGCCCGCTGGCGCTGGCCGCCACCAGCGTGATGTACGAAGGCGTGCCCACCTACCCTGATCCCGGGCGGCCCTGGCGCATCGCCGAACGCCTGGACGTCAACATCTTCCACACCGCGCCCACCACCGTGCGCATGTTGCGCAAAGCCGGCCCCGACGAACCCGCCAAATACAACTACCACTTCAAACACATGACCACCGTGGGCGAACCCATCGAACCCGAGGTGTGGCGCTGGTATTACGAAGTGATCGGCAAAGGCGAGGCCGTCATCGTAGACACCTGGTGGCAGACCGAGACCGGCGGCTTCCTGTGCAGCACCATGCCCGCCATCCACCCCATGAAACCCGGCAGTGCAGGCCCCGGTATGCCCGGCATCCATCCCCTGGTGTTGGACGAAAACGGCAACCCCATCCCCGCCGGCGCGGGCAAAGCCGGTAACATCGTCATCCAGAACCCCTGGCCCGGCCAGTTTCAGACCATCTGGGGCGATCCCGACCGCTTCGTCGAAACCTACTTCGCCAAATACAACAAAAACCCGGACAGCAAAGACTGGCGCGACTGGCCCTACTTCCCCGGGGACGCGGCAGTGCAGGCCGCAGACGGCTACTTCCGCATCCTCGGCCGCGTGGACGACGTGATCAACGTCGCCGGGCACCGCCTGGGCACCAAAGAACTCGAATCCGCCTGCCTGACCGTCGAAGAGGTCGCCGAGGCCTCCGTGGTGCCCATCAACGACGAACTCAAAGGCAAAATGCCGGACATCTACATCTCCCTCAAACCCGGATACCAACCCAGCGAAGAGATTCAGGCAAAGGTCGTGCGCTCCATCGAGACCACCATCGGCAAGATCGCGCGGCCCAAACACGTCTGGATCGTGCCCGACATGCCCAAGACCCGCTCCGGCAAGATCATGCGCCGCGTGCTGGCCGCCATCTCCAACCACATGGACGTCGGCGACGTCACCACCCTGGCCAACCCCGAGGTGGTCGAGACCGTCCGCCAGATGGTGCAGGGCGACCGCGAATCCGAATTCTACGGCTAGAGAACCATTGAACCGGGTAGGTGAGAGCCTTTCAGCGTTCTTACGCTCACGGTCAAACGGGTAGGCGAGGGCAGTGCCCTCGCCTACTGCATTGCCCGGGGTTCAGTATTCAGTGTCAGTACTTATGCAGTTGATGAAACCCGGTACGGGTTTGTGCCATTACGAACACCTGCATAAGCCCTGTCGGAATGACACACACCCCCCGTCATTCTGAGGGCACAAGTGCCCGAAGAATCCGGCGCGCAACAACCGTCGGGGCGACCGTCGGGGCGACCGGCCGGTCGCCCCGACCACCAATAACCACGCCCCGAACAACCGTCCCCGGTCATCCGCCTCAGTGCCTTCAGTGATCCAACAGAAGCAAGAAGCAAGCAGTAACGTTCCAACGCCTCAACCTGCTAAGTTCCCCCCAACAAACAAACTTCTTGCAAACGTCTTATGCTTTTCTTACACAGCCTCAATACAATGGGAGCGCGAAGAAAAAACACCCCAACCCTGAAAGGAGGCTGTTATGCTGTACCGCAACATCCGAACCCCATCGCTGTTCCGAGAAATGGAACGGCTCCAGCGGGAGATGGATCGCCTGTTTGAAACCGTTTACCCGGCCCGCATGCGCACCGCACCCAGCTACCCGGCCATGAACATCTGGGCCAACCACGAAGGCGCGGTCATCACCGCTGAAATGCCCGGCGTTCGCCCCGAAGACATCCACGTATCCGTGGTGGGCAAAACCCTGACCCTGACAGGGGAACGCAAGCCCGATCAACTCGAAGAGGGCGCGCGCTACCATCGCCGGGAACGCGGGTATGGCAAATTCACCCGCAGCATCGAACTGCCCTTCCGCGTGCAAACCGAGCAGGTGGAGGCCACCTTCGACAAAGGCGTCTTGCACATCCGGCTGCCGCGCGCCGAGGAAGATAAACCCAAGAAAATCGCGGTGAAAGTCGCATAGAGGAGGTGTGAAATGACCGCAGAGAGCAAAGCCCTGGAAGCGCAAAAAGAGGAAGTACTGCCCAGCAACGGTGAACCCACCCGCGACCGGCGCACCTTCGTCCCCCGCACCGACATCTACGAAACCAACGAGGCCATCTTCGTGGTGGCAGATATGCCGGGCGTGACCCCCGACAGCGTGGACATCACCCTGGAAAACAACGTCTTGAGCATTCACGGCATGGTCGATTCCAATCCCCCGGAAGGCTACACCCTGGCCTACGCCGAATACGAAGAAGGCGATTACTTCCGCAAGTTCACCATCTCCAACCGAATCGACGGCAACAAGATCGAAGCCACCCTCAACGATGGCGTACTGCGCCTGACCTTGCCGAAAGTCCAACCCACCCAAAAGAAAATCAGCGTCAAAAGCGCATAATTCCCCGCGAAAGGAGGTGAATGCCATGGCTATCACGGACCTGATCCCCTGGAAGCGCGGTGAAAGACGGTTGCCGATTCGCAGAGTGTCGAGAGAACCGCTCTATTCGCTGTCGCACGAGATGGACCGCCTGTTCGAGCAGTTTTGGCGTGACCCCTTCAGCATTCGCCCCTTCGATCTGCTGCCCGCCATGTGGGGCAACGGCGGTGAGGGATTCATCCCCCGCGTGGATGTAAGCGAAACCGAGAAGGAATACGTGCTC
Organism: Anaerolineales bacterium; assembly: GCA_027019845.1. Lineage (GTDB taxonomy): Bacteria > Chloroflexota > Anaerolineae > Anaerolineales > JABWBV01 > JALUWE01. The sequence goes on from JALUWE010000593.1 coordinate 4,526, forward strand.
ACCGCCGAGCTGCCCGGCATGGACGAAAAAGACATCGACATCGCCATCAGCAACAACGTGCTGACCATCAAGGGCGAAAAACGGGAAGAGCACGAGGAAAAAGACCGCAACTACTACTACATGGAACGCTCCTTCGGTTCCTTCTGCCGTGAATTCCCGCTCCCCAGCGAGGTGGACGAAGACAAAATCGAAGCCACCTTCAAGAAGGGCGTGCTGACCGTCACCCTGCCGAAACTGCCCGAAGTGATCGAGAAAACCAGGCGAATCCCCATCAAGAAATCGTAACCCCACACCTGGCAACAGCCCTCCGGTAAACATTTCACCGGAGGGCTTTTTTCTTACTGGCTGGCCGTCTCCTCTTCCAGCGGGAGATTGTCCATCACCACCTTTTCGACCGCGTCCAGCGCCACGAGGGGGATACAGTAGGTGGGGTATCGTTTGCGCAACAGCAAGATCGGCAGCGTCACCACCTCGCAGCCGCCGTACCCGATCCGGTTGATCAGCGCGACCATTTGGGAACGCAATCCACCCGCTTCCGTGGTTGTCCCGGAGAGAGGGGCGGCTTCCAAAGATGCGTGCGCCTTTTGTAACGCTGCCTCCAGATAGGTCAAAAAACGTGCCGGGTCGTCGTCGGAGGAGTCCAGGGACAGCCAGGCGATCACT
>JALUWE010000594.1 GCA_027019845.1 Anaerolineales bacterium
GGCTTGGTGAGGGAGCTTCACCTTCTCCAAAGGAGAGCACAAAGGCCAGACCTGCTCTCCGCCCCGGTCAGATCACCGGGCTAAATCCCAGGCTGGAAATCCACGAGCAGATTCCCCCGGGCGGCTTTGCCATGGCCCCGGCAGACGAAATCACAGAAGTATCGTTCGGGCAAATCTTGATACACGGCAAACCGTACTACATCGCGGATCTCCAGGGCAATGAACAGTTGAATCTGGCGCATAGAGGGGGGCTGAAGGTCGTAAAAGTGCAAGATGCTCGTCTGGAGTTAAGCGGTATCGTCGAGGGGGACTACGTCATCATCCAACCGCAAAACACGGCCAGCAACAACGACCTCGTGGCGGTGGACATGTGGGATGTCAAAGAGCAAAAAACGCTGACCACCATTCTGAAATACGTGGAGGACGGCGATCAGGTCATCTTCCGCCCTGAAAGCACCAGGAAAATATACAGAACACACAGATTCCCCCGCGATCTGGCCGGATTCGAGATACTTGGTCTCGTCATTGCCGTGCTAAAACCGGAAGCTCCATCCGGTTTCGAGAACATTTTTCTCGAGCCGGGGTTGAGTGTACTGCGAGTGGAAGTAGCGCGCACCCCGTATCTCGTATCGCTCGACAAGTCAGGGTATTTCATCCGCCTCAGCGCGCTGCTCAACATTTTATTCACCCAATTACAATTACTGGATAACAGCCCTCCAACGTTCGCCATCTATGAGAAAGAATTGTGCGCCGCTTTAGGTATCGAACCGCCTTTCCTGGGTGTTTCCGATCAGATTCAGGGCCGCTACACCGAAATCTATGCCTTCAATGCCGGATTCCTGAACGACTTTGGACAGCAACCTCTGAAGATGGAAACGCTCCACATCGACAAAAGCGCCGTTCTCTATCTGGCGGGCAATCGGAAGATTCTGGTGCGAATGAAATCTATCCTCGACCTGACGCGGAAAAAGAACGAAAAGGCACATCGGATGAGAACATTAAAGCGGGAATGGCACCAAAACTCGGATGCGGCTATCAAAAAACAACTGCGAACATGGCTGCAAATCTTACACCATGAAATCCAGTCACTCATAAGGGAGCGTCTCGCTCAGAAAACCTTTGTCGAAATCCGCGGCCTTCCTTTGCCGGATTCAGATAAATCCAGGTTGCAAAGAAGAATGCTGGCGCTCATCGAACAAATCGATTCCTTTGGCGCACGTGTGGAAATTCAACACAGCTGACAGCATGGATTGGAAAGGCTTTGCAGCCCGCTGGCTGACGGCGGCTGCATGGGTATACTTCACGATTTTATTCGGCTGGCTGGCGAGCTGGTTGTTGGTTGGGGATCGAATTGGCTACCTGGGCCTGTTCAACGCGTTTGGCCCCTGGTATTTCGTGCCGCTGCCGTTGACGGCCATCATGGCGGCCGCGCTTCAGCGCAAAAGTCTGGGGATCGGGACGCTCCTGGGGCTGCTCGCCTTCCTCGCGTTGTTCGGCAAACTGTTCTTGCCAAAAGCCACCCCTCCCGTAGACCCTCAGGCGACTCTCACGATAATGACCTACAACACCTTAGGCGTGCAATATCGAACAGAGCCGATTATCGCTGTCTTGGGAGCGGAAAATCCAGATGTTGTCTTCCTCCAGGAGGTCAACCCCGGGTTAGCGGAGGCGATTCAGTCGCAGTTGTCGAAGCAGTACCCCTACCGGATTCTCGACCCCCAGCAGGGGGTGCGGGGAATGGGTGTGATCAGCAAATTTCCGCTACGAGCAAGCGAAAAAACGCTGCCGTTGGAGTGGGTGGGGAGGCCACAAGTGTTGGAAATGGAGTGGAACGGCCAGACGATCACCCTGGTCAATTTCCATACCTGGCCGACAGGGTTGGGGCCTCCCTGGGCTGTGACCACGAACTTCCGCCAGCGAGAGGAGCAGGCACAGGCGTTGGCAGATTTCGCCGCCAACACACCCGGCCCGTTGATTGTGGCTGGCGATGCCAACGCCACCCCGCTCAATGACGCCTACCGGATCATTACCAACCAGTTGAAAGATGCCTGGATAGAAGCAGGTTTCGGTTTTGGGCACACCTTTCCCGGAAGCAGCGGCCCGGGAAGTGCCCGGCCGCGGCTGCTGGGGGTCCCGTTCCCTCAATGGATGGCGAGAATCGATTATGTGTTCGTTTCCAAAGAGTGGGTGGCCCTGCGCGCCCGGGTAGCGAAATTCGATGGGGTTTCAGATCACAGAGGGGTAATTGTAGCGTTGACGCTATCCCCATAACAACCCAGCCCAAAATCGCGCTACCAAAAACGCAAAATAGCTCAGCAATCCAGCACTCCTCTGCTATAATTCTTATAGTCCACAAAACACCAGGGAACAAGAAAATACTCAGAAAGGACAGGGTGAATGCCGGTCCAAATTTTCATTGGGCGCGGTCCAGAAGGCCATCCGTTGCCGCCGGATTACAGCCACGAAATGGCCTCCACTATCGAAATCATCAAACGGTTGTGGAGCGCCTTTCATCATCACCAACCCTACTACGCGGTTGTCGCCAGCCTGGCCGACCCCAGCGCGGACTTGATGATCGTTTCGGAACGGGGCATAGGCGTGATGGAGCTAAAACACTACTATGGCCGCATTTCCTGCCGCTCCAACGGCTACTGGTATGCAGGGCCAAAACGCATGGTTGCCGGGGTAAAAGGGCGCGGCTTCAAAAACCCGCACGAGCAGGTGCAGGCCTACGCAGAGGCCATCCGCAAAAAACTCATCGAGCCGCCGCCCTGGCAGGAGCCCTGGCTGCCGGGCAAGACCATCGATTGGCCGCGCTTCCAATTCAATACCGCGGTTTGCTTCACCCACCCAGACGTTGATCTGACAGGCTTCGAGGAAAACTTGCGCAAACGCTGCCGCCCGGTGACGCTGCCCTGGGAGGCTTTCTCTGTACTGACCATCGACGAGGTGCCCGATTGGGCGATTTCGCTCCGATTCGAGGTGGGCGGCGACCGCTCGAAGGGTTTCGCCCGGCATCGTTTGACCCCCCTTCAAATCAACCGCTTTTTGAGTGAATTGTTCGACCTCTCTCCCTGGGAGGAAATACGTGAACTGATGCCCTCAGATCACCCCTACGCATTCCTGACACAGCTCGAAGAAGAACGCATCCGGCAGATATTCGGGTTGGACCGTGACGAGATCACCATTGGCCGCGATTTGAACGCCTGTGACATCCCCATTCCAGAACGATATTTTCTGGTCAGCCGTCTTCACGCCCGCATTTTCCGCACCATCGACGGCGTGTTTATCGAAGACCTGCGGAGCACCAACGGCACCTACGTTGACGGAAAACGGATTTACCGGCGCACGAGACTCGAACAGGGGGCCATCATTACCCTGGGACGGGCTACCCAGGATGCAGGCGTGATCAAGTTCAAAATTTCTTTCGACGTAGACGATATGGTCTCCCATGAGACCACCCAAAAATTGATTCTCCCCTCACGCAATCAATAAATCACGACCTGTGTGCCAAAGCCGGTCTTCTCGACGGTGTCGGGTTCGGTGACCGGCAGGGTCCAGCGAAACAGCCACTTGGCATCCTCCACCCGCATGTTGACACACCCGCGGCTCATGGGAACGCCAAAGTTGTTGTGCCAATATGTGCCGTGCAGCGCGTAGCCCCCCTGGAAGAAAAACGCGGTCCACGGTACCCCCACCAGTTCGTAGTCTTCGAGATTGTCGGTCAGACGGCCCTCTCCCATGTGTTTGGAGGGCATCTTGGAATAAATGTTGAACTTTCCGGTGGGTGTTTCGGTGGGCAGGCCGTTGGTGACGATGGCCGATTTGACGCCGGACGAAATTTTGGTGAACAGGACGATCTCATCTCGTTCGTACGCGGTGAGAGTCTGTTGTTTCAAATCGACTTCGACGCGTTTATCTTCAAAGGGCACATCCGGGGAAATAGGGGCCAGCTCCTCGTCGGGGATGAAGCGCAGGTGTTGCGCGGGGACGTGATATTTCGTGCCGCCCAATTCGTCGGTCAACTCGTACCACGGGCCACCGTCCGGCCCCTCATCCAGGCCGGTCACCCAGTGGGTGGTCTGGTAATACAGGCGATAGAGCGGAAGCCAGCCCTCGTAGCGCGTGAAGCGCATGGTTTGGGTGTAGGGCACGGTGACTTCGGCCAGTTGGCCTTCTTCTCGAATCTCGCTGATCACCGGATTGTGGCGTATTTCGACCTTCTGGACGTTTGCGCTGTGAATGAAACCGCCCCACACCCGGTACCAGAGGGGGTTCCACGCCGGGCCGGTTGGGGGGGTAAGCTCGGCATAGATGTTGACCAGTTCATCCCGGTAAAGCTGTTTGATGATACGGGCGTCGTCTCGGGGCAAACTGTACAGGCTGATCTGGCTGTTGGCCACCCGACCCAGGATGCGGAGGTCAAAATCGTCGTCTTGGTCTTCCGGGAAGTAGGGCGATAACATGCCTCCCCCAACGGCCAATGCACCCAGTTTCAAGAATTCGCGGCGTGAAATTCGGCTCATACAGGGATTGTACAGGAATGAAACAGCAACGGCAAGAGATGGGCAAGGCGCATTAATCGGAAACTTATGGAACGTGCGAGGCGCAGTGTTCCACGTGTGACCAGCCACCGGCTACTGAACACTGAACCCGGGAAACGGCGTTGCCTGCGGCTGGGTAGTGATGAAACCGTTGGCGCGCAGGATGTCCGATTGCATACCGGCATAAGCAGCGATGGTTACAGCCGTCTCCAACGGGTCGAGGGTATCATCGGACTGCCAGAACAAGCTGATCACCGCCGGCCCCTGGGAGGTAAACAGCACAAACTCGCGCCCCGCCTTTTCGGCCATCCAGGCGTGATCGGGCAGATTGTTGCCCGCGGGAATATCCATCAACTGGAAGTTTTCGTCCAGATAGATCCCCTGCGCGCTAAATGCAACCTGAGCGGCCAGGGGAAAATCAGAGGTCCGGTACATGGTCAGGACCAAGATTTGCGCGAAATCAGCGGACTGCCACCGCAGCGCGATACAATCCACAACGCAGATCTCCTCCGCGAGGTCATACAGTTCATCGGTGATGTTTTCGGGAGACTGCTGCCAGATGTTCAGCACGGCATTGAGGGCCGCGGTATCGATAGCGAGCGAGCTAAGAGCCGGAAGGGCGGGGGT
>JALUWE010000595.1 GCA_027019845.1 Anaerolineales bacterium
CGAGATCGGCGAGAGCCGCATGGAATTGCTCGAACCGACGCGGGAAGACAGCCCGGTGGCGAAATTCCTGGCCCGCAACCGCGGCCCCGGCGTACACCACATCACCTTCGAGGTGGATGACCTCGACGAAGCCATCGCGGAACTGGAACGCCGCGGCGGGCGCATCGCCTACCGGCACACCTACGCGGAGGGCGTCACCTTCGAGGGCCAGGTCTGGCGCGAGGCCTTTGTGCATCCCAAAGACGCCTTCGGCGTGCTAATCCATCTGGCGGAAAAGAAGCCGGGACCTCGAACCCCATGACCCTCACCGTCCTCTCCCTCGAACAGGCCACCACCCTGCCCTACATGACCCTGCGGCTGGCAGAAGACGGCGCGCGCGTCATCCGCGTGGAGGCGCCCCCGCGCGGGGACCCCAACCGCTGGGTAGGCCCGGAAGTGCTGCCCGGCGAAAAGGGTATGAACGCCTACTTTCTGCCCAACAACCTGGGGAAACAGTCTATCACCCTCGATCTGCGCACCCCGGAAGGACGGAAGCTGCTGCACCGGCTGATCCGGGAATTGCCGGTCGATATTTTTGCCACCAACAACCGGCCGCGCAGCTACGCGAAGCTGGGCATCGACTACGAAACCCTGTCCGCGCTCAAGCCCGACCTGATCTGGGTCGGCATCACCGGCTTTGGCCCCGGCAGCAACGAGGCGGCCTACGACCCCATCCTGCAGGCGCGCGCCGGGTTCATGGACCTGACCGGTGAGAAAGACGGCGACCCGATGATCTTCGGCCTGCCGATGGTGGACCTGGGCGCGGGCGAGCACGCCTACGGCCAGGTGATGAAAGCCCTGTACAAACGCGCCCTCACCGGCGAAGGCAGCCGCATCGACATCTCCATGTTCCAATCCGCGGTGTCGTGGATGGTTTCGCCGGTGCTGCTCACCCACAGCTTCGGCATCGAAAACACCCGCCACGGCAACACCCACCCGTTCTTCGCGCCTGCCTCGGTGTTCCCCACCGCGGACGGGTTCGTCTACCTGGCGGTGGGCAACGACCGGCAGTGGCAGGCGATTGTGGGATTGGAAGGCTTCGAGAGCTTGAATGATGTTGGCTATGCGCAAAACTCCGGCAGAATCGCCGACGTCCAACGCCTCAACCGCAGAATTGCCGCCATCACCCGCCGCATCCCCACCACCGAGCTGATCGCCGCCTTCCGGCAGATCGGCGTCCCCATCTCGCGCGTCAACACCCTCCCCGACGTGTGCCGCGACCCCCTGATCGCCGAACACATGATCCGCGCCCGCGACCCGCGCACCGGCACCCAGATCGCCATCCCGCCCCCGCCCGTGATCTCCACCCACCTGCGCGAAAAGCACATGACCCTGCCCTTCCCCCCTCGCCTGGGCGAGCACAACGCCGAAATTTTCGGGCACCTGGGCGAGGATGTGGAGGATTTGCGAAACCGGAATATCCTCTGAGACCCGCAAACAATCTTGGCTATACGCATAAAACCGTCATGGATTTCTCCCTCTCCGAAGAACAACGCCTCTTCCAAAACGCGGTCCGCTCCTTCGTCGAGCGCGAGGTGCTGCCCGCCGCGCACCAGCTGGACGAAAAGGCCGAATTCCCCCGCGCGCTATTCCAGGCCTGCGCGGACAACGGCTACTTCGCGCTGCGCTATCCCGAATCCGTGGGCGGCATGGAGGCCGATTTCCTCACCTACTGCCTGATGATCGAAGAGCTGGCGCGCGGCTCGCTCGCCCTGGCCGCCGCAGTCGCCATGCAGACCCTGATGGGCACCGATCTGGTCTTCCGCTTCGGCACCGACGACCACCGCAAACGCCTGATCGAACCCGCGCTGCGCGGCGAAAAGATCGGCACCATCGCCATGACCGAACCCGACTTCGGCTCCGACCTGGGCGGCATCACCACCCGCGCCGAGCGCACCGCGGACGGCTGGGTGATCACCGGGCGCAAGATGTGGATCACCTCCGCCACAGTGGCAGACTTCTTCACCGTGGCCGCCAAAACCGATCCCGAGGCGGGCTTCAAGGGCATCGATCTGTTCCTGGTCGAAAAAGATATGCCCGGCCTGCGGGTAGGCCGCAAGATCGACAAAATCGCGGTGCGCGCCTCCGAGACCTCCGAAGTGATCCTCGATCAGGTGCGCGTCCCGCCCGAAAACCTGCTCGGCGAACAGGGCAGCGGCTTCAAGAACCTGGGCGCCATCCTGGCGCAAATCCGGGTGATGACCGGTGCGCTGTCCCTGGGGTTGGGGCAGGCCGCGCTGGAGGCCTCCATCCGCTACGCCAACGAACGGGTGCAATTTGGCCGCCCCATCGCCGCGTTCCAGGCCGTGGCGCACAAGATCGCGGAAATGGGCACCCGCCTGGAGGCGGCTCGCTCCCTGGTCTACCGCGCCGCCTGGGATGTGGACCAGGGACGCAACGACGCCAAACTGGCCTCCATGACCAAGCTCTTCGCCACCGAGACCGCCAACTTCATCGCAGACGAATGCACCCGCATCTTCGGCAGCTACGGCCTGGCCGCAGAATACGAGGCCCAACGCTACTACCGCGACGCCCGTTTCCTGCTCTACGGCGGCGGCACCTCCGAGATTTTACGCACCGTCATCGCCCGCGAAATGGGCGCGCCGGCGCGAAAACGGAAGTAAGGAGTAGGAAGTAGGGAGTAAGGCCAACGTACCAGACAGACAAACAACCATCCAACCACCCAAGCAAGAAAACAGCCACCCATGCCCATTCGCATTTTGATCGCCAAACCCGGCCTCGACGGCCATGACCGCGGCGCGAAAGTGGTCGCCCTCGCGCTGCGGAACGCAGGATTCGAAGTCATCTACACCGGCCTGCACCAGACCGTAGACCAGATTTTCGAGACCGCCATCCAGGAAGACGTGGACGTAATCGGCCTGTCGATCCTGTCCGGCGCGCATCTGCCGATCACCGAAAAACTGATGTCCAAACTGCGCGCCGCGGGCGCGGACGACAAGCTCGTCCTGGTCGGCGGCAACATCCCGGAGGAGGACATCCAGCCGCTGAAAGACCGTGGCGTGGCCGCGGTCTTCCGCACCGGCAGCCAGTTCGATGAAATCATCGCCTTTATTCGTGAGAATGTATAGGGCAATTGCGCTGCCCGGTGGTGGTCACGGAGCAAGTGATGGCGAGACAGGTTCGTTAACATTCCTCACCTACTTACGCAGTTGGTGAACTCAAGGACGGGTTTTGTGTCATTGTGAGCAATTGGTAAGTTCTGTCAGAGTGAAACACCCTCCCCCGTCATTCCGAGGGGCGTCAGCCCCGAAGAATCCGGAGCGCAGCGACCGTCGGGGCGACCGGCCGGTCGCCCCGACCACCAACAACCACGCCCCGAACAACCATCCCCGGTCCCCCGTCCCCGGTCGAATGACACAAGCAACAGCAGGCATGAACTGCATAGCTTCTGTCACTCACAGTACTTACGCAGTTGAGACCTCACAAGTCTACTACCACTCGATGCAGGAAGATTTTACCCAATAGATTGCATGCGGGCATCTCCATGCGCTTTGAGACCTGTGAGGTCACAGGAGTTTTTGAGATGAAAGATCGCACCAACCAGCCAACCAACAAACCAGCCAGCCAACAAACCGGCATCCAACCCGTGGTGCTCGAATCCGGCATTTCCGTCAAGCCAGTCTACGGCCCCGAAGACATCGCGGACCTGGACTTCGAGCAAGAGATCGGCAGGCCGGGCGAGTACCCTTTCACGCGCGGCATCCACCCCCACATGTACCGCCGCCGGCCCTTTACCATGCGCCAGTACGCCGGTTTCGGCACCCCCTCCCAGACCAACGAACGCTTCAAGTTCCTGATCGCCAACGGCCAGACCGCCCTCAACGTGGCCTTCGACCTGCCCACCCAGATGGGGCTGGACTCCGCGGACCCGCTGGCCGAGGGCGAAGTGGGCCGCGTCGGTATGGCGGTGGACACCCTGGCCGACATGGAGGTGGCCTTCGACGGCATCCCCATCGACCGCATCAGCGTTTCCCTGACCGTCAACGCGGTGGCCGCGCCGATCATGGCGATGTACTTCGTGGTGGCCGAAAAGCACGGCGTGCCCCTGGCGCAGGTGCGCGGCACCGCGCAGAACGACATCCTCAAAGAGTACATCGGCCGCGGCGCGTGGGTGCTGCCGGTCGAACCCGCGGTCGAACTGATCGCCGACACCATCGAGTTCTGCGCCCGCAACGCGCCCAAATACTACCCGGTCTCGGTGTGCGGCTACCACATCCGCGAATCCGGGGCCACCCCGGTGCAGGAGATCGCCTACGCCTACAGCATCGCCAAAGAGTACGTCCGCCGCGGGCTGGCGCGCGGCCTGCACGTGGACGATTTCGCCGGGCGCATTTCGTTCAACTTCGACATCTTCGGCAACTTTTTCGAGCAAATCTGCAAATTCCGCGCCGCGCGGCGGCTGTGGGCAAAAATCACCCGTGAGGAGTTCGGCGCGCAAAACCCGCGCACCATGCAGATGAAGATGATCGCCGGCGGCGGCGGCGGCGGCCTGACCATCGAACAGCCCGAAAACAACATCGTGCGCGGCGCGTACTACGCCATGATCTCGGCCCTCTCCGGCACCCAGACCATGGCGCTGTGCAGCTACGACGAAGCCTACACCATCCCGACCGAAAAGGCCGCGCTGATCTCCCTGCGCACCATGCAAATCCTGATCGAGGAGATGGGCGTCGGCGACACGGTCGATCCGCTGGGCGGCTCGTACTACGTCGAATGGCTGACCACCGAAATCGAAAAGCGCATCGTGGAGGAGATGCGCCGCGTGGAGGAGGAATGGGGCGGCATCGTCCACGCGGTCAGCGAAGGGCGGGTGCAGGCCGAAGTCGCGCACCAGGCCTTTCTGTACGAAAAAGGACTGCAAGAAGGCACCATCCGCAAGGTGGGTGTCAACATCTACCGCATGGAAGAGGAAGAACGCGATGTCGCCATGCACCCCTACAACCCCGCGGACGCAGAAGAGTCCATCCGCCGCACCGAGCAGGTCAAAGCCAGCCGGGACCAGGCCGCGGTGGACGCAGCCCTTGCGCGCCTCCGCGAGGCAGCCATCAACGGCCAGAACACCATGCCCGCACTCATGGAGGCCGTCAAGGCCTAT
>JALUWE010000596.1 GCA_027019845.1 Anaerolineales bacterium
CAAATTCGGGGGGCAACAGATCGCCTCCTTCGACTACCGTTTCGACTTCGTTATCACTCCGCTCAACGTCCGCTCAATCTCCAATACCCTATCCCTATCCCCACTCCCTATCCCTATCCCTATCCCCACTCCCTATCCCTATCCCTATCCCCACTCCCTATCCCTATCCCTATCCCTATCCCCACCCCCCATCCTTCGACTACGAGCGGCTGCGCCGCCCTCCGCTCAGGATGCAATTCACCATTCACCATTCACAATTCACAATTCACAATTCACAATTCACCATTCACAATTCCCCACCCCTTCGACTTCGAGCGAACGGAGTTCGGTACGAACTCTATTCCCCCCTCTGCTCAGGACGTGCCAACTATGCGTATTTCCATCATCGCCGCGCTGGACGAACGGGGGGGCATCGGCAAAGACAACCGCCTCCCCTGGCATTTGTCTGCGGACCTCGAGCGTTTCAAAACCCTGACCATGGGGCACCATCTGATCGTGGGGCGCAAGACCTGCCAATCCATCGGCAGGCCGCTCCCAGGGCGCAAGGGCATCGTGATCACCCGCGACCCCCGCTTCGAGGCCCCTGGCTACACCGTGGCGCACTCCCTGGAGCAGGCCTTGAGCCTGGCACGGCAGCGGGGTGAAAACGAAGCCTTCATCGCGGGCGGCGCAGCCATCTATGCCCTGGCTCTCCCCCTGGCAGACCGCATGTACCTCACCCGCGTCCACACCATCGCACAGGCCGACACCTTTTTCCCCCCATTCGACCCCGCGGCCTGGAAACTGCTCCAAAACCAGCGCCACCCCGCAGACGAGAAAAACGAGTTCGATTTCACTGTGCAGGTTTGGGAAAGAGGCGCAAAGCTAAGGCGTAAGGCGTAATCAGTAACCCGCCATCTGCTCCCACTGCGCTAAGCGGGGATAATACAGCACCAGAAAAACCACCGAAACGAACCAGAAACCGTAAAAATCCAGCGACTGCCCACTTACCAGGAACAGCCCCAGCCCCAACACCGCCGCGCTGCTGGTGATCCCTAACGTGGTTACGGAAGCCATGAACAATCTGGGAATCATTTGGGCGGGGAGCGGCTCATCGCCTCTGGGCGTAAGCTGAGCGCGGCGGAGTGCGGGCAGCACCGCCGAATCCAGCACGATTGTGCCAATCAGCACCGCGCGCAGCAAAAACAACTGCCTGCTGTCGAGCGCGAGCAGCCCTTCGAAGGGGGCAAACACGAATTTGAAGACCTCCACCCCCAGGGCCAGCGCGAAATATGCGATCCCGAAAGCGGTCGCCAGCCCGCGGGCGCGGTTGTACGTCTTTTCCAATAGCGCGCGGGTTTCGTGATTCATGGGCTATGAAACCTATTCAGGGCCTGGATGTTGAACCGGAACACGCCCTCCACGATTTCTTTGGCCTTTGTCTCGTCCACCCCCTTCGGCTCGAACACCGCGGACCACTCCAACTCGCACGAATCGCCCTCCCCCGGAAACACCCGGATGGTGGCGTGATAGTCCTCCACCGGCAGTGTGCCGTATACGATTGTGTACCTCAGCGTGCGATTTTCGTCGTCCAGGGCTTCGAGCTTTTCCAGCGTCTCGCCCCGCCCGGAGTCGAAGGTGCGCGTCGCGCCCACCCCGCTCCCCTTGACCTGGTGGGGGAACCCGCCCAGGTACTTCAAATCGAACCCCCTCAGCGTCTCCCAGATCGCATCTGCAGAAGCGTTCATCTGGCTTTTGACGGTCACGGTAGTCATAGCTGCCTCCTTGTGTAATTTGCCTGATTGTACCCCTAAAAATCCGGGTGCTCGCGCTCGCGGCGTGCAACGCGGGTGATAAAGTCCTCCAGAACGGCGGAAAACGCTTCCGGCTGCTCCAGATGTACGTTGTGCCCCGCGGCGGGGACGATTTCCACGCGCGCGTTCGGGATCGCCGCCCCCATCTGGCGGATGATGGCGGCATATTTCGCATCCCGCGCGCCGGCCACCAGCAGCACCGGCATCTCCAACCGTTCCAGCGCGTCCCACAACGGCGGCATCCGGCCCGGGCTGAGTTCGCGGACTACCTTCGCCATCCAGGCGGGATGATTACGTTTGCGCCGTCTGCGGGTCTCGGCCAGCAATGGGGGGTGATCGTGCAGGGATCGAAAAAGCGCGGCCTCGTACCAGTGGTCCACGAACGGGCTGATTCCGGCTTCCAACAGGGTCGCCGCGCGGCGGTCATCCAGCGCGGCTCGTTCGCGGCGCGCCGCGGAGTCGACCAGGCCGGGGTGCGCGCTCTCGATGGTGAGGGCGGCAACCCGTTCGGGGTGGCGGGTGGCGGCATACAGCGCGATTCGCCCGCCCATCGAATAGCCCACCACGTGCGCCCGCGGTAGCCCCAGCTCGTCCAGCAAGCGCACCAGTCCATCGGCCAGCCCCTCGAAGCTGAGCGGCTCGTGCAGCGGCAGAGCAAGGTTGCTTCCGTGCCCCGGCAGGTCAGGCAGCACACAAAAACCCGGCACGCTCAAACGGGAGACGATCCCCAGCCAGTCCTCCCCGCACCCCATGAAGCCGTGCAGCATCACCAGCGCGTGGCGGCCTTTCGCGCCAGCTGTGCAATGCGGCCAGACGCTCATGCGCACTCCTGTTTTCAGCAGGTGGAATGGAACAGGCCCCCGACCGCTTCCCGTTCGCGCAGCCGGTTGTACAGCCGGACAGCCTGTTCGGTTTGCAAGATATGCACGGCAACACCGCGCGACTCTAAAAAACGCAATGTCTGCGGGCAAACGCCCAGCCGCTCGTGCATACCTTTGGAGAGCACTACCACGCGCGCGCCGTGGTCGAGCAGTTCCTGCACGTCTGCTGGCTGGATGCCGGGGGTGTGGCGGGTGCCGGTCTCGCGCCAGTCCCAGGCGCGTGCGCCGCCTGGATACAGCTTGGCATCTTTGAAGGGTGGGTGCCCTTCGACTTCAAGCCGCCCCCAGGAAAGATGGAGAATACGAGGGGATGTTGGCAGACTCATTCTTTCTCAACCATTTGTCACCCCCAAGTATACCTCTTCGATCCTATTTTCTCACCATTCATTCATCAGAAGAGGACGATTCGAACTCCGAGCGGTGGGCTGGCTCCCAGGAGGTAGCTGCCTCCCTCAGCCCGACATCCACCTCCTCTTCCATCGTGATCTGCCCCCGCAAAAACGCGCCTTCCTCTGTGGCAAACGCCGCGGTGCGCACGTCTCCCCATACCCGCCCGGTGCTGCGGATCTCCACTTTCTGTGCGGTGATGTTGCCCTTCAAATTGCCCGCCACGATCACCGTATGCGCGCGCACCTCTTCGCACGTTACCCGCCCGCGCTCGCCGATGACCAACAACCCCTGCAGCGCGATCTCCCCCTCGAACGCCCCCTCGATGCGTACCCCTCCGCTGCCAGCCAGCCTGCCATTCCATACGGTATCGGCCCCCAAAACAGATGTAACTCGCTCCACCGGTGCAGTGCGCGGAGCGGTGTCTTCCTCGGAAGCGTGTCGTCGTCTGAACATGGGAAATTGGGAAGCAAGAGCCTCGCGCTTCATTCCGGCTTCGGTGTACCCATCACATTGTACCCCGAATCCACATATAAAATCTCGCCGGTCACTTTGGCGGCCATATCGGAACACAGGAACAAAGCCGCGTTGCCCACATCTTCGATGGTGATGTTCTGTTGTAGCGGGGCCATCTCGACGAAATTCTTGTACATCCGCCGGAAACCGGGCACCCCGGCCGCGGCCAGCGTGCGGATCGGCCCGGCGGAAATGGCGTTCACCCGCAGCCCCTCGGGGCCCAGATCGTAGGCCATGTAACGAGTGGCTGCCTCCAATGCGGCTTTGGCAACCCCCATCACGTTGTAACCCGGCGCAACTTTGACCGAACCGTAATACGTCAGCGTCAGAAAACTGCCGCCAGGGTTCATCAATTTACGGAAATGGTTGGTGAGCGTGACAAACGAATACACGCTGATGTCCATCGCCAGCTTGAACCCGGCGCGGCTGGTTTCCACGAAGGGGCGCATCAGGTCTTCGCGGTCCGCAAACGCGATGGCGTGTACCAGAATGTCGATCTTTCCCAGTTCGGCTTCGGCCTTTTCCACGATGGCCGTGATCTGGTCGTCTTGTGTCACGTCGCAGGGATGCACGAACGCCGCGCCGATCTGCTCGGCCAGGGGTCTGACCCGCCGCTCGAGGGCCGGCCCCGCGTAGCTGAGCGCGATCCGGGCGCCGTGTTCGTGAAATTTTTGCGTGATGCCCCAGGCAATCGAGCGCTGGTTGGCAACGCCGAAAATCATGGCTGTTTTGTTTTCGAGTAGTTTCATTGGGTTCTCCGATGCGGGTTTGGAATTGGGTAAATTGGGTGTTGGGGATTGGATATTGGATATTGGATATTGGATATTGGATATTGGGTATTGGGTATTGGGTATTGGGAACTCGTGGAAACTGACCACTGACCACTGAATACTGAACACTGAATACTGACCACTGACACGGCTTCACACGGCTCCAGCCTTGAAACGCCACGGTTTGCTCTTCCACGGCTCAGGCACTGTGTTTAACCCCACACGGGGGGTGGTGGTCACGCTCGAATCCGGGAGAGGGTCGCCCACCTCGATGAACAGGGGGCTGTCCGGGGCGCACAAATCCTGCCCGTTCAGGCTACCGTTGATATCCAGCGCCTGGCATAACTTGGCGGGGCCGTCGGTCCAGTGGCGTTGGGGCCGTCCGTTGCGTCGCTGTGCCATGATCGCCAGCCCCTCCACGGGCCGGATGGCACGCACCAGCACCGCGGCCGGAAACCCCTCCCGCTCGGTAACGCAGTTGAACAGCCAGTGCATTCCGTAGGTGAAATACACGTAAGCGTGGCCGGGCGGGCCGTACATGATGGCTGTGCGCGGGGTACGCCCGGCTTTGGCGTGGCAGGCCAGATCGCTTTCGCCGATGTAGGCTTCGGTTTCTACGATGATGCCCGCCAGGCGAACGCCGTTTTCGATGCGCACCAACCGTTGGCCGAGCAATCCGCGCGCCACCAGCAAAGTGGGACGCGCAAAGAACGAACGCGGGAGACGATGATCGACCATGCAAAAAGGCTGGCTTCACGGCAGCGGCGCCACGTACACCTGATCCC
>JALUWE010000597.1 GCA_027019845.1 Anaerolineales bacterium
GAGCACACGCACGGGTTTGAAGACTTCTTCGCCGCGGAAGAGGAATTGCGCCAGGTAGCTGCGGATTTCGCGGGGCAGCATGTGGGGCGCGACGCTTTCGATTTCCTGGAGCAGGGTGTTTTCGGGGTGGAGGCCCTCGTGCGCCTGGGGGAAGTAGGCGATGTCCAGGCTGGCGCCCAGGGTGATCTGGCCGCGCAGGGGCGGTATCTGGCCGAGGATGGTTTTGAGCAGGGTGGATTTGCCCGCGCCGTTGGGGCCGATGATGGCGGCGCACTCCAGGCGTTTGAGTTCGATGTCGGGCGCGGTGAAGAGGGGGTGGCCGGGGTAGCCGATTTGCAGGTCTTGGGTGCGCAGGATGATGTTGCCGCTGCGCCGTTGGGGTTGCAGGCGCAGGCGCAATTTGCGCTGTTGGCTGACGGGCGGGCGCAGGGCTTTGATGCGCTCTTCGGCTTCGGCCACGCGCATGGGCGCGCCGTAGTCCACCTGTTCGGCGATTTCGAGCCATTGTTTGCCGCGCACGCCCTCGAAGCCGAGCTGCTCGACGGCCTCCAGGTAACGGCTCAGGCGGCGCAGTTTGCCTTTGGCCTGGGCGACGTTTTGCCCGGCGATGTTGCGTTTGATGTAGTCGAGTTCGTTGCGCAGGCGGGCTTTTTCGCGCTCGAAGAATTCCAGCCGCTCTGCCCAACGGCGTTCGCGCTGCTGGAGGTAGGCGCTGTAATTGCCGCGGTAGGTTTCCATGCTGCCGCGGAACATCTCCAGGATGTGGGTGGCGACGCGGTCGATGAAGTAGCGGTCGTGGGAGACCAGCAGCACCGCGCCCTCCCAGCTTTGCAGGAAGTTTTCCAGCCATTCGACGGCCTGGATGTCGAGGTGGTTGGTGGGTTCGTCGAGCAGGAGCAGGTCGTGGCCGGAGAGCAGCAGGCGGGCGAGCAGGGCGCGGGTGCGCTGCCCGCCGGAGAGTTGGGTGAGGGGGGCGTGGAAGTCGTTGGGGGAGAAGCCCAGACCGGAGAGCACACGGCGGGTTTGTTGTTCGTAATCATAGCCGCCGCGGTGCTCGAAGCGCGCTTGCAGCACGCCGTAACGTTCGAGCAGCTCGCTGAGTTCGCTCTCGTTCAGGCCAGGGCGGCTCATGGCAGCCTCCAGGCGTTGCAGCTCGGCTTCTTGTTTGCGCAGGTTGTCGAACGCGGCCAGGCACTCCTCCCACAGGGTGCGTTGCGAGTCGAAGGCCGCTTCCTGGGGCAGGTAGCCGATGGACATGCCTTTGGCGAGGTGTATCTGGCCTGCGGTGGGCGCTTCCAGCCCGGCCAGGATACGCAGCAGGGTGGTTTTTCCCACGCCGTTCGGCCCGACGATGGCATAGCGCGCCCGGTAGGGCAGCGAAAACGTCACCCCGGCGAAGATGTCATCGGGGTGGTAGGATTTGGCGAGGTTGGAGACGGTGAGGATGGACAAGGGAGAATTGGGAATGGGGTAATTCGAGAGTGGAGATTGGGGAGTGGAGCGTGGATATTCGATTCGCGATTCACGACCTGCCTGCGCCCCTATTTTACCCCACCTCCCACCCCGTGATATAATCCCCAATCGATTTTCGATTCCCGACTCCTGATTCTCGATCACCATCACCGATGAAAGACCTGATTTTTTCCTCCCGCCTGGCCCGCTTTCTGTTGGCCGCGTTTGTGGTCTCCCTGGTTGTGACCGCTTTTCTGGCCTACACATCGGTGCGCGATCTGGTCTTGACCTGGCAGATCACCGGCCTGGAGGGCAGCCCGTTCAGCCCGGCGGAGGGGGAGGGGCAGCCGCGCGGCGCGGACGGCGAAGTGACCCTGCCGGGGCTTGACCCCGACGCCCCGCTGCAACCGGCCGGGCCGGCCCCCGCGCCCTGGGACGGTGCCAGCCGGGTCACAGTCTTGCTCATGGGGTTGGACTACCGCGATTGGGAAGCCGGAAACGGCCCGCCGCGCACCGACACCATGATGCTGCTCACCATCGACCCGCTCAGCAACACCGCCGGAATGCTCTCCATCCCGCGCGACCTGTGGGTGCCCATCCCAGGCTTCGAGAACGGCAAGATCAACACCGCCTACCAACTGGGAGAGGCGTACAATTTACCCGGCGGAGGGGCCGCGCTGGCTATGCAAACCGTCGAGCAGCTCCTGGGCGTGCCTATCGACTTCTACGCGCAGGTGGATTTCAACGCCTTCGTGCGCATCATCGACGAGATCGGCGGCGTCAAACTGAACATCCCGGAAGAGATCACGGTAGACCCGCTGGGCGACAAGCCCCCCAAGACGCTCAAGCCCGGCGTCACCGTGTTACCGGGCGATCTGGCCCTGGCCTACGCCCGCGCCCGCAACACCGAAGGCGGCGATTTCGACCGCGCTCAGCGACAACAGCAGGTCATCCTCGCCATTCGCGACCGCGTTTTGAGCTTCGACCTGATCCCGGTGCTGATCGCTAAAGCTCCCGTGCTGTACGCAGAAATCGCTGGTGGCGTGCGCACCAACATGACGCTGGACCAGGTCATTCGATTGGGGTTACTGGCCCAACAGATTCCAGAGGAGAATATCAAGCGCGGCGTGATCAACGGTGAATACGTCACCTTTGGTCTTTCTCCCGACGGGCTGGACATTTTGAAACCCATCCCGGATAAAATCCGTCTATTGCGGGACGAAGTCTTTTCCACGGCCAGCACATTGGGGCCGGCCGCGGTCGATAAATCGCCCCAGGAACTGGTGGCCGAGGAGGCGGCCAGGATTTCGCTCCTGAACGGCACCCTCACCGCCGGTCTGGCAGCCGAGACCAAAGAGTTTCTCGAATCCCGCGGGCTGACCGTGACCGTGGTGGACAACGCGGACCAACAATATCGCGACACCACCATCATCGACTACACCGGCAATCCCTACACCTTGCGCTTTTTGGTAGACTTGATGGAGATCAAACCCGCCCGTGTGTTTCACAGCTATAATCCCGATAGCTCAATCGATATCGAAATCACCCTGGGAGACGATTGGGTGAACAATGGAGTGTTGCCTTGAAGAACAAAGTATGGATCAAGCCAGCCGTATGGGGTATTTACCTTTTGGTATTGGCCGGATCGGGTTTTTACTCCTTCAATGCGGTACGCACCTTCACCCAAACCTGGCAGATCACCGATTTGGGGCCGGGTTTCTCGTTCCGCAACCCGACCCCCACCCCGGCTGCGGAGAGCGAACATACGCCCGTTCCCGGCCAACCCACACCCACCCCGCTCCCGGCCTCCGAACTGAGCAACTACCAGCCCTGGGACGGCTCCGACCGCGTCACCATCCTGATCATGGGGTTGGACTACCGCGATTGGGAGGCCGGAGAAGGCGCGCCGCGCACCGATACCATGATGCTGCTCACCATCGACCCGCTCAGCAACACCGCCGGGATGCTCTCCATCCCGCGCGACCTGTACGTCTCCATCCCCGGATTCCAATACGGCCGCATCAACACCGCCTACCGGGAGGGGGAGGTCTACCAACTGCCGGGCGGCGGCCCCGCGCTGGCCGTCAAAACCGTGGAGCAACTGCTGGGCATCGAGATCGATTTCTACGCCCAGATCGACTTCTACACCTTCGAGCGCATGATCGACGAAATCGGCGGCCTCAAAGTGGACATCAAAGAGCCGATCAAAGTAGACCCCATCGGCGACAAACCCCCGAAAGTGCTGCAACCCGGACGCCAGACCCTGCCCGGCGATCTCGCCCTCGCCTATGTGCGGGCGCGCAACACCGAAGGCGGTGACTTCGACCGCGCCCAACGACAGCAGGAAGTCATCGTCACCCTGCGCGACGACATCCTCAACCGCGACCTGATCCCCCTGCTGCTCAAAAAGGCCCCGGTGCTGTACGCCGAACTCTCCGAAGGCGTCAACACCAACATGACCCTCGAACAGGCCATCCGCCTGGGGCTGCTGGCCAAAGACATCCCCGCCGAAAACATCCGCCAGGGCATCATCGGCACAGACAGCATCATCTTCTGGACCACGCCCGAGGGCGACCAGGTGCTCAAACCCCTGCCCGACAAAATCCGTCAGGTGCGCGATTACGTCTTCGGCACCGCCGACCTCTCCAGCCCGCTGGCCGGCCTGAGCGACGAAGAGCGCGTCCAGGCCGAGAACGCCAAAATCCTGGTGCTCAACGGCACGTTCACCGCCGGCCTGGCCGCCAACACCGCGGAATACCTCAACAGTCTGGGATTCAACGTCCCGCCGGACTTCATCGGCGACGCGCAGGAAGCCTACACCTTCACCACCATTTTCGACTACACCGGCAACCCCTACACCGTTCAGATGCTGGCCGAAATCCTCAACGTCCAGAGCAACCGCGTCTACCTGCGTTACAACCCGGACAGCAAGGTGGATGTGGAAGTCAATCTGGGCAGCGATTGGGCCGGCAACAACCCCCTGCCGTGAGTCTGCCCCCGCGCCATGAACGTTCACGACCGTTTCGACCCCAACACCGGCCTGTTGACCCAATCCTTTTTGCTCACCCTGCTGGAACACGAACTCGCCAGGGCCAAACGCCATCCCGCGCCGATTGCAATACTGCGCCTGCGCCCGCTATTCGACCCTGCTGCCGGAGGAGAGGTCGAAGCGAGCGCGTTCTCTTTCGTCGGGCAAATTCTCTCCTCCGGCATTCGTGCCGCCGATATTGCCGGCCACTACGAAGACGATCTGCTCGTCATCCTACCGGTCACCGACCGGCAAGGCGGCGTGATCGTAGCCCGCAGGCTGTTGGGACAATTGTGCGGCGTCCAGCGCACCCGCCGTTTCGATGCCTACCAACTGAGTGCCTGCATTGGTGTGGTTGCCCACCCTAGCGGATTTACCGTTACCCCCCAGCGCCTGATCGCGCAAGCGGCCCAGGCCCTCCGCGCCGCGCTGCAAAAAGGCCCCGGCACGGTGATATGTTATGATGAAATTCAGGAAAGTGAACAGGAGAGCGGGTAGACAGCTCCCACGTCGAAAACCCCCATTACCATCCTTCGACTTCAGGCTCACTCCGTTCGCCCTCCGCTCAGGATGCCATTCACCACTCCCACTCCCACTCCCTATCCCTATCCCTATCCCTATCCCTATCCCTATCCC
>JALUWE010000598.1 GCA_027019845.1 Anaerolineales bacterium
CTTCATCTGGAATACAGACGTGGTACAGCGCTCCCAGGCCGTCGGGTACTTTACCTCTATGGTGGTTGACCCCCAAGACAATCTACACATCGGCTATTTCCAGGAGAACTACGACATCGTGTGGTATGCCAACGACGAAACCGGCCAATGGAATTTCGAATACGTGGTGGGCGGCACGGATACCGGCTTCCACCTCTCCCTGGCCCTGGATACCGAAGGCAACCCCCATTTCGCCTACCACATGCTCGGCCGTAAAGAAAGCCCCGAAATCCGCTACGTCTATTGGACTGGCACAGCCTGGACGACCTTCCGTGTCTTTGGCTCGGTGGCCGCCAACACAGACGTCTCCCTGGCCCTGGACATCGATGACCAACCCCACATCACCTACCTGGACGGATACACCTTCAACCTCAAATACACCACCTATTCCCCTCAAAGCGGATGGGCCATCGAAACCGTGGACGCAGCCGATCCCGAAGCACAATCCTTCCCGCTGTTGCTCGACGCGGGGGGAACACCCCACCTCACTTACCAGGGACGCGGCGGCGGGCTTTTCTACGCCACCAAACAAGGCAATACCTGGGTTAGAGAACAAGTAGACCTGGCCCCAGGCGCGGGATACTACTCAGCCCTGGCGCTGGATGTCGAAGGCCAGCCCCACATCGCCTACTACGACCGCGAGCAACGCATCCTCAAATACGCACGGCGAGTGGGCGAAACCTGGGAGATCAGCATCATCGACACTGCCGGCGACGTGGGAAAATACCCCTCCATCGCGCTCGACTCCTTGAGCAACGTGTACATCAGCTACTACGACACCAGCAACACTGCTCTCAAGTTCGCCCACGGCCGCGCCGGACAATGGGACATCTACGTAGTGGATAACACCGGCAACGTAGGCAAGTGGAACTCCCTGGTATTGAAAACCGGCGGCCTGCCCTACATCAGCTACCTGGACGAAGACAACGAGGATTTGAAACTGGCCTGGGCCATTCCGGCCAATCCGTGAGCGCGAAACGGTATGGAAAGCAAAAACATCTTGCCCGAAAGACCATGCCCCCATTGCGGGTAGTTCCACCCTCCTGAGGCGTAATTCTGCCCCTTTAGCGGTAAGACGTTGTCTGGCGTACACGCATCCGGTAAATCGCAAATCTTTCCAATTTACGCGGGCGCAGCGACTGGTCTCCCGACGAGCTGATGCTGGCAACCTATCAGGGTACCACCTGGAATCGCGAACTCATATTAATCGACCTCAATGGCGAAGTTCTCTTGCAATTAACTGCCGGAGGCAATAACCTCGCTCCCAATTTTTCCCCTTATGGCGGCTGGCTGGTCTTTACCTCATACAAAGATAACTATCGAAATCCTGATGGATGTGAAATTTACATAATGCGCCTGGACGGAAGCGAAACACGCCGGCTGACCCAAAATGATTATTGCGACTGGCAGCCAAATTGGGGGCCGTGAGTAAAAAAAATCGATCAGAAATCAGTTCCCTTACTTTGTTTTCAACCCACCCTGAAAGGAGCACAAAACATGGAAAAACGATTTGCAGCACTACGGATTATCGGCACGGTTTACAAAATACTGGGAGGCATCGCTGGAGCGCTCACCCTTTTGATGCTGCTGGGTATTTGCGCAACCACCCTTTTGGGAGGGGCGTTCGTCAGGGGGTTGGGAGGCAATTTTGGCGATTCAATCTCCGGATTCTTTACCGCCATCATCATGAGCGTCATGGTGATCGTCTACGGAGGTGGTGTAGCCGTCACGCTGTACGCTTTTGGAGAGGGTGTGTATCTGCTGCTGGCATTGGAAGAGAACACACGTGCCACAATGATAGTGCTACAAGGCTACCCACAGGCAAAAAACCTTTTGAACGACGAAGAAGCATCGTGAAACGAACCTGGCAGCGTTTTTGGGGAGGGTAGCTATGAATATCACTTGCCCACATTGTGGTCAAACTCATCCCGCCGGTACGCGCTTTTGCGCGGTGACGGGAAACGCTATAACCGCGGCGTTCGATTGTCCAAATTGTGGTGAAACAGCACAAAGCAATTGGAAAGCCTGCCCGAACTGCGGGCACGTCTTCGGCGATGCACAAACCCGGCGCGGTTCAAAGGGGGGGCTGAAGTGGGCCGCTTGGGGGGGCGCCGCGCTGGTCGTGCTCGTGCTCTGCGGGTTGTCTGTGTTTCTACTTGCCCCGGTTTTTTCACAGAAAGGAGAACAGCAGGACGGGGAAGTAGTCGTGCCGCGCGCACAGGACACAAATACGCCCATCACCCCAATAGAGACCGCGTCACAGCCCGATGATTCTCTGCCCACTCTGCCCCCGCCGCTCGAAGACGTCGAATTTCCTGGCCAGCAAATCCCTTACCCAGACGAGTGGCCCGCCGACCTTCACTACCCCGAATCGTTCCGACTTGTTGAGGCTGCTTCAGGCGTGTTGCCTGGGGGCGAATTCACAGGCTGGGCCGCCAAACTACGTTTTGATGATGACCCGCAGAGCGCTGCCGATCAGTTGTCAGCATTTTTTACGGAACTTGGATGGCAAATCGTCGAGCAAACCGAGTTGGATTCGGGGGGGATTCTGATGTTGATTGAAAAAGGAAACAAGGAGGGCACAGGGATGTTGATCATTGATCCAGACACAACCAACCCTGGCAGCTCGAAGGTGTTAACCACGGTTTTTCCCTGAATCGTCCCTCTCAGACAAGGACTTGTATGTTTCAAAGAGGTGTCAGGATGTGCATCCGGCGGCAGGAGCGTCACATTACGGTAATTGCGATCTTCTTTATTATGTTTCTCTCATTATCGGTTGAAACACAAACAGGAATCGCTTTCAACCAAGATGATGACAAAGAAATTTATGTTATGAACGCCGATGGTTCAGGACAGATACGGCTTACACAAAATCCAGGAATTGATTTTTTCCCTACCTGGTCTCCTGTCGGCAATCGAATTGCCTTTGCGTCCAGCCGAAATGGAAATTTGGAAATATTTGTAATGAGTGGCGATGGTTCAGAACCAATCAATCTCACAAATCATCCTGCGGATGATGGTATTCCTACTTGGGATCCCGATGGGGTGCGAATCGCATTTCAATCCAAGCGAGATGGTGATCTTGAGATATATGTGATGAGTGCTGATGGTTCCGCAGTTACTCAATTGACCAATAATTCGGTGGACGATTGCGGCCCTGCATGGTCACCTGATGGTAAATTGATCGCATTTGAGTCTGATTGTATGGGTGGTGGAGACATTTATCTGGTAAATCTTGATGGTACAGGTCTCACTCGCGTGACAACTAATCCGGTAGACGAAGGTTTCCCTACATGGCAACCTTTCACCGAAGCACCCCCTACCGAATGCGGCACATGGCAATGGGATGGCCCAACAGAAGAGAAAGACTTGCGCATCACCACCACGCAAATCACAGACGATGCCTGGGAAAATTGCCGCGGAGCGTTTGAATTGAGAAATGAAACGAGTGTATTCTTGGAGTTTGGGGCTTATTCCCTGGAATTACAGGCCAGCACAACCAACGCCGAACTGAATTGGTCACCGCAACTGTTTGATGAGCAGAAAGGAAAGCAGTTTCTCCTGCCGCCCCTCGATCTAACACTTTATGCGATTCCTGTAGATCCATCTTCAGATGCGCAAGTTCTTATTCAAGGAAATATGACCCTTAATTCTTTCCGCCAGGATTTTGCTCTCGTTTTGATATCCTCCGCCTTGGATGTGGTTTTGGATGTGGTTGGTATCCCCTGCATCATACCCGAAGAGCAGATACCTTACGCGTCAATCAAGATTTCCAATACCGGTGTCTTAGACGAGGCTATTCAAAGTTTATTCCAAAAAGATCTAAAAGGGGCGAAAGATGCTCTTCAAGAAGCCTTGGGTGAATTTTTCGGCATGGCCGCGGAAGAGATTGGGGTAGATTGCTTTTTCGACCTTGCTGAGAAAATTGTTAAGACACCCGCGCTAACACTGTGGTTGATCGCCAAAGCCCTAAGTTGGTCTTTTAACGTGTCCATGGATTACTGGCAGTTTAGCGGTCAGCCCGCAATCGTTTCCCTCACCTACTCTCCTCCCTCACCGCCTCCCCTCCTGGCAACCGAAGTCATCGAATATTTTCCCTCGGAGATGCCGACGGAGGAAGTGAGCGGTTCGTGCTGGACATTCTCCCTTGCATCCCCCCGCCCGGGAGTATGGCGGTGTACATCGGACAATCGAATTTACGATCCGTGTTTCAGCCCACCCGATGAGACCGGTTACGTTGTATGCTCAAGTGTCAAACTCAACCTCACCGAACCGCTGCCCGATATTACCCCGCCCCCCCAGCTCCCGGTTGTGTCGGTGTTGTGGTTCGAGCTGGAAGACGGCGTCACCTGTAATTTTCTCACTACCGGAACGCGCTTCTCCGTAGATGGACAATTTTACGACTACGCCTGCTCGGATGGGTCGATCATTCTCGAGCTACAACCCGGCCAGATATGGATCGCAACAAAAGCCCGTGTGGACGGTTCGAGTATCGTGGAAACGAGCGAGGTGAAAGTCAAGACCGTTTGGAAATAAGGACATGAACACCCCTTGCCCCCACTGCGGCCAGCAACACCCCTCAAATGCCCGCTTCTGCCCCGTAACCGGCAAAGAGATAACGCCGCCCGCGACAGCCTGCCCCCATTGCGGCAATCCTGTCCAGCCCGACTGGGTGCGATGCCCGCAATGCGCTGCGGCCCTGCCAGGCACGGTACTGGCTCCATCGACGCCCCGAAAAAACGGACTGCTGTGGGGCTGTACGGCGGCTATCGTTCTGCTCATTCTCCTAATCGCAGGAGCAGGCCTGTTGTGGCTGCAAACGCAGCCCGGCATCAACGCTCTGACAGACGTTCTTCGCACATCTACCTCCACCCAGTCGCCGCCTTCCGAACCAGCCGCTACCCGCGCCGCGCCCACCTCCACCTCTACCTTCACCCCTCCACCACCCACCAACACCCCCACCGAAACGCCATCCCCCACTCCGACGTTTACCCCTTCCCCATCTCCCTCCCCAACAGCCACCCCCACCCCCACCCCTACGCCCAC
>JALUWE010000599.1 GCA_027019845.1 Anaerolineales bacterium
CCAGTACCTTCAGCGTCTTCAGCGTTCCCAGCGTTCCCACCTACCTACCCCTCCCCTCCTTCCATCCACTGCTCCAGATAACGCGCCAGCTCGGTCAGGCTTTTGAAGCCGCGGCGTTCCAGGGTGCGGGTGTCTTGTAAGCTGATGCGCCAGACCGAGGGGCTGCGGGGGAAAATGCCGCGCTCCTCCCACAGCACGAGGATGAAACTACGGCGTCGAAGCGGGGGCTTTTCTCCCATCCCGGACATCTTTCCTTTTGTCGTCATTTGTGATAATCTGTCCGAACAATTCGGAACCCTGAGTTTCCGAGAATTGCACCCATCATACAAATCGATCGTTTGGAAAACGTTTATTCCCGGACGCGCCATGTCATCCACGCTCGAAATTCGCCTGTTTGGGGGAATGCAGATCACGCAAAACGGGGCGCCAGTGAGCGGTTTTCTTTCTGCCAAAGCCCCCGCGTTGCTGGCATATCTGGCCTACACCCCGCGCCCTTACCGCCGGGAGTCGTTGGCCGCCCTGCTGTGGGGCGAGATGCCGGAAGCAGACGCCAGAAACAACCTGCGCCAAACGCTGAGCAACCTGCGCAAACGCGTGGGGGCACATCTGATCATCACCCGTTCCGAGGTGGCCTTCGACACCCGCGCGCCGCATTTTCTGGACGTTGCCCAGTTCGATGTGCAGGTGCAGGATTTCGAGGATGTGGACGCGTTGCAGGCCGCGGCTGTCCTGTACCGGGGTGATTTCATGGACGGCTTCGTGCTGCGGGGCGCGCCGGCGTTCGATGAGTGGATGCTGGCCCAACGCGCCCGTTACCGCGATGTGATGTTGCACGTCCTGCACGTTCTCACCAGCCATCATCTGCGCCGGCGCGAATACGGCCGCGCGGTGGACACGGCCAGCCGCCTGCTGGCGCTGGACAACTGGCGCGAGGAAGCGCACCGCCAGTTGATGCAGGCCCTGGCGCGCAGCGGCCAGCGCGGGGCCGCCCTGGCGCAGTACGAAACCTGCCGCCGCATCCTGGAACGGGAATTGGGCATCTCCCCCTCCGTTGAGACGCAATTGTTGTCCGAACGCATCCGCGCCGCGGGTAACCGCCCGCGGCACAATTTACCCCTCTCCACCACCCCCTTCTTTGGCCGGGAAGCGGAACTGGCGCGCATCGACGCCTGGGTGAACGACCCGAACAGCCGCCTGCTCACCATCATCGGGCCTGGCGGCGCGGGGAAATCTCGCCTGGCACTGGAGGCTGTGCGCCCGTACCAGACGGATTTCCTGGAAGGCGTGTGGTTCGTTTCACTGGCTGCCGCCAGCGGGAAGTCCGGCATGGTCACCGCGATGGCCGCGGCCATCGGTTTCCAGTTCGCCACCGCGGAACGGCTCGAAAAACAACTGCTCGACTACCTGCGCGGGCGGGAGATGCTGTTGGTGCTGGACAATATGGAGCATCTGTTGCGTGGGGAGACGCGCTCCCTGCTGGCCGCGTTGCTCGCGCAGGCCCCGGGGCTTAAGCTGCTGGTTACCTCCCGCCAACGCCTCAACCTGCGCGCCGAAAGACTGCTGGAACTGGGCGGATTGCCGTTTTCTTCCGGCGGCGGGACACCCCCCGCGGACGCGCCGCGGGTGACGCGCACCCCGGCAGGCCGCCTGTTCGTGGAGCGCGCCCGGCAGATACGCCCCGCTTTCGACCTGGCCGGGCAGCCGCACGCGCTGGCCCGGCTTTGCGAGCTGGTGGACGGCCTGCCCCTTGCGCTGGAACTGGCCGCCTCGTGGGTGCGCACATTGGACCTGCCTGCCATTGTGACCGCGTTGGAGAACACCCCCGACTTTCTGGCCGCCGACTGGCACGATGCCCCCGCGCGGCATCGCAGTTTACAGGCGCTGTTCGAGCATTCCTGGCGGTTGCTCACCCCGGCGGAACAGCACGCCTTCGCCAGCATTTCGGTTTTTCGAGGCGGGTTCACCGCCGAGGCCGCGCAGGCGGTCAGCGGCGCGCGGTTGTCCACCCTGGCCGGGTTGGTGGACAAATCCCTGCTGCGCCGCGACGAGGACGGGCGGTATCATTATCACGCCTTGTTGCTGCAATTCGCAGCCGGGAAATTGGCTGCCAACCCGCCACAGCGGGAACGGGCGCAGCGCGCGCACGCCCGCTATTACGCCCGTTTTGCGCGCCAGTTGGAACCCGTGCTGTTCGGCGGGCCGATCGAGAACGCTCTCCGCCGCGCTCGTCCGGAGCTGGACAACCTGCGTCTGGCCTGGCAAACCGCTCTCGAACAGCGCGACACGGCCATCCTCAGCGACCTATCCGATGCGCTGTTGCAGATATTCGACCTTTCCGGCCTGCACCGCGAGATGCAGCACATGGCCGCGCAGGCCATCCGGTTACTGGAGGGCCACATCGATCCCGGACGAGACCAGGAGGTGCTGGCGTTGGGAAAGGCGTACAGCCTGTCTGCGGCTTTCCTCGTGCGGGTGGGAGGTTACGATCAGGCCCGGCAGCATAGCGAGAAGTCGCTGCAACTGCTGGCGCGGCTGCGCCCGCACCGCGCCTACGCGCACAGTTTGTTGATCGCCGGTGCGGCGGCCTACACATCGGGCGATCTGGAGGCAGCCGTGGAACACTGGCAAAAGAGCGTGGAGGCCTACCGGCAGGCTGATTTGATCTGGGGAGAGGCGGCCGCGCAGGCCAACCTCGCCGATGCGATGTTGAGCCAGGATGACATTGCCGCAGCACAACGGTATGCCACTGCTGCCCACACGCTGGCACAGCAAATGAACAACACGGAACTGGAAGCCGTCACTTTGCAAATGTTGGCGATGGTGGCTTTGAACGAGCGAGATTTCGAGCAGGCGACGGCGTACGGAAAGCAGTCACTGGCCCTGCACCACCAGGTTGGCAACACCATGCACGCGGCCAACGCGCTGTCCATCCTGGCGCGTATCGCCGCTGCGCACGGGGAAAGGGGACAGGCCGTGCAGCATCTCAAATCCAGCGTGATGCTTCTGCGCCAGTTAGGGAACCAGCACGCCCTGGCCTGGCGGCTGCTGGAGCTAGGCCGCACGGCGCTCGCCGCGGCGGATTTGGAAACGGCAGAAGCCGCGTTGTTGGAGGTCTTGCAATATGGGGGAGACGGCATGGAACACGTATCGCTGAGAGCGCGTTTGGAACTGGCGCGGGCGCGCCAAAAGCAGGGGGCGTGGCAGGCCGCCGCGCGGCTGGCGCACGAGGTGGCCGCGCACCCCTCGGCGAGCGAGGCACTGCGCTCCGAGGCCCTGGCCTGCCTGCAATCCCTTCCCCCGCTGGGGGATGGCTGACGAAAAACTGTTCAGCAGGTGCGTGGCACACAGGCCGCGCTCGTGCCTGTCTGGTGGGGGCTATGCGCGGTGAAACAGCGAATACACGTTTACCTGTCCGGCGGCTGTTGCAGCGCGGCGGCCAGCCGTTCCACCATTTCCTCGAACAGATCGTCATCCGTCATATCCAACATCAGGCTGGCGCGCATGTTCAGCCGCGCTTTCTCCACTGCCTCTGCCTCCCGGATGATGCCGATCAGCCGAATCTGGCTGTTCTCCAGCCCCAAATGCTCGGCCATCACGTTTTCCAGCTCGGTGAAATTGCTCTGCAAATAGGTGCTGGTCACCACCGCCAGGGTGTAGCGGCTGTGCTCTACCGCGCGCGCCATCTCCTTGACCAAAGCCGCGCCCAGCCGGAAATCGCGGTAATCGATGAACCCTCGCAGCCCGCGTTCCTCCAGCGCAGGAACCAGCTTTTTCCGCACCCAGCTTTTGTCCGGCTCGCGGTGGCGGTAGGAGACGAAAAAGTCGTACTCGAATTGGTTGTTCATGGGGAGATTCTAATCGAGAATCGTGAATCGTAAGTCTTACTGGTCTTATTTGTCTTACTGGTCTTAGAGCATCGCAATCCCCTATCCCTATCCCCACCCCCACCCCCCATCCTTCGACTTCAGGCTCACTCCGTTCGCCTTTCGCTCAGGATGCAATTACCCAATTACCCAATTACCCAATTACCAATACCCAATACCCAATACCCCCCCAACTCACCCCTCTATGGTATCATTTTCCCATCCCACTCATTTCACAGGAGCACAACATGCGCGTAGGAATCGGGTTGCCGGACACCATCGCCAACACCAGCGGCGAGACCCTGATGGACTGGGCGCGGCGGGCGGATGCCGGGCCGTTCACCAGCCTGGGGGTGCTCGACCGCATCCTGTACGACAGCTACGAACCCATGACCACCCTGGCCGCGGCAGCCGGGGTGACGACAAAAGTGCAACTGGTGACCTCCATCGTCATCGCTCCCTTGCGCAACACCGCGCTGCTCGCCAAAGCCGCCAAAACCATCCACACGCTTTCGGGAGGGCGTTTCGTGCTGGGGCTTTCCATTGGCGCGCGGCAGGACGATTATCAGGCCGCGGGCGTGCCCTTCTCGGGGCGGGGGGCGCGTTTCGACCGCCAACTGGAGGACATCCGCGCCGCGTGGGAAGACGAAACGATCGGGCCGCGCGCCGCGCCGGGGTCCCCCCCCATCCTGATCGGCGGCCTCAGCGATGCGGCTTTCTCGCGGGTGGCGCGCTACGCGGACGGCTACATCCACGGCGGCGGCCCCCCGCGCGCGTTCGCCCGTTTCGCAGACAAGGCCCGCGCCGCCTGGGAAGACGCCGGACGCCCGGGGCAGCCCCAGCTTTGGGGCCAGGGGTATTTCGCCCTCGGAGGGGAAGACCTGATCGAAGCCGGGCGGGATTATCTGCGCGATTATTACGAATTCACCGGCCCGTTCGCCGAACGCATCGCCCAGGGGCTGCTCACCACCCCCCAGGCCATCGTCTCCTTCCTGCGCGGCTACGCGGACGCGGGCTGCGATGAAATGCTGCTCTTCCCCACCACCTCGGATGTGGAGCAGTTGGAGCGGTTGATGGAGGTGGTGGGATGAAAATCCTCATCCTCGGCGGCGGCCCCGGCGGCCTCTACGCCGCCATCCTGCTCAAAAAAGCCAACCCCAACCACCAAATCCACCTCTACGAGCGCAACCCCGA
>JALUWE010000600.1 GCA_027019845.1 Anaerolineales bacterium
GGCCCTCAGCACCCGGCTGGCCCAGATTTTGCGCGGCCTGGGCCTGCGCAGCATCGCAGAACTGCGCGGGCGGAAGGATTTGTTGGTGTATGTGGGTAGGGAAGATCGAGAAGCAGAAAATCGTTAGCCCCAATACCCATCCTTCGACTTCGAGCGGCTGCGCCGCCCTCCGCTCAGGATGCAATACCCAATTACCCAATTACCCAATTACCCATCCTTCGACTTCGAGTGGACTTCGTCCACCCTCCGCTCAGGATGTAATTACCCAATACCCAATTACCCAACATCCATCCCCCCAACTCGAACGCCCCCGTTGTTAGCGCGCCAAATACCCTCTGGCCGCGGTAAGGAATTCTTCGGCCCATTGGATCGTGTTGCGGGCATCTGTTTCACTCACCTCGGAGAGAATGTCGTAATCTCCCTTATTGCGGAAGTCGAAGGCATCTTTCAAATAGCGGTGAAATTTCGGGTCCAGCAACCCTGTTTTTGCAAATTCTTTTCCATACGCGCCAATGACCTGGCCATGCGTCGAGAACGCCAACCCTTTGTCGAGCAAAAGCGCCTCAGCGATATAAAACATGGCGTAGTAAGCACGTGCAACAGAGAATTCCACGTACCCTTCTTGCAGCAAAAGCTCGGCTGCTTTTCGACTCTCGTCCGATTTGTTGAGCAGGTCTTGTACCGCGTTCATATCGCTATTGCTTCTCGTCGCACATTGATGAGGAAAGGTGTTTTTTCACGTTCAAATCTTTCTTTGGAAACGAACACTCGAGAGATTTCGATTTCATAATCGAGAGACAACTCAGCGATAATTTCGGATGTCAGGCGAATCAACTCTCCGTATTGGTATGGCCTTTTGAGCACCACCAACACATCCACATCCGAACCCGCGTGCGCCTCACCGCGAGCGTGGGAGCCATACAGCAAAACCCGATCCAGTTGCTCCCCCAAAATACGCTTTAGCTCGCGCTTCAATTCTTGCAGAACACGGTGTAGTTTCTCGTCGGGCATGTAAAAAGTATAACAGATAGACACTCGGCAGGTCTCGAATCAGGAATTGGGTTACCCAATTACCCAATTACCCATCCTTCGACTTCGAGTGGACTTCGTCCACCCTCCGCTCAGGATGCAATTACCCAATTACCCAATTACCCAATTACCCAATTACCCAATTACCCATCCTTCGACTTCGAGTGGACTTCGTCCACCCTCCGCTCAGGATGTAATTACCCAATTACCAAATTACCCAATTACCACCCTCAAACTCGAACTCCCTCAGGAGCAGCCATGAACCCCAAAACCATCCACACCCTCCTTCAATCTCGCGCCCGCCTCCCCAAACCTTCGGAGGCGTACCGCGCGCTGGCGCGTGAGCAGGCCGCGGAGGGCGGCTGCGGCGTGATCGGCCTGGCCTCCACCGAACAGGTGGCCGGCCGGCATTTGTTGCAGGCGCTCGACCAGATGCGCAACCGCGGTAATGGCAAGGGCGGCGGCATTGCCGCGGTGGGGCTGGCGCCGGAGGAGTTTGGCGTCACGCAGCAGATTTTGGACGAGGATTACCTGATCGCGGTGGCGTACCTTGACCCAGACGCGCAGGCCGAGGTGGAAGCCCGCTACATTCATCCCACGTTCGAGGTGGATCATGTTCGGGAACAGCCCCACCTGCCCGATTGGCGCGCGCTGCCCCGCCTGGAGGTGGCGCCCCCGCGCGTGGTGCAGTATTTCGTCCGGGTGCGGGAGGATGTCCGGGAGTCTTTCCTGGCGGAAAACGCGCTCGACGCGCCGCGGCGCACGGTCGAGGACGAGATCGTCTACCAGAACACGTACCGCCTGAATGCGGAGTTCTACGCGGCGACCGGGGAGACGCGCGCTTTCGTGCTCTCGCACGGTAAGAACCTGCTGGTGCTCAAGATGGTGGGCTATGGCGACGACGTGGTGCGCTATTACCGCCTGGAGGACACCCGCGCCCACGTGTGGATCGGCCACCACCGCTACCCGACCAAGGGACGCGTCTGGCATCCGGGCGGCGCGCACCCCTTCATCGGGCTGAACGAGGCTCTGGTCCACAACGGTGACTTCGCCAACTACGCCTCCATTGCCGAATACCTGCGCCAGCGCAACATCCACCAGCTTTACCTGACCGATACCGAGGTCTCCGTGCAGGTGTTCGACCTGCTGCGCCGCACCTACGGCTACCCGCTGGAGTACGTGATCGAGGCCATCGCGCCCACCACGGAGCGCGATTTCACCCTGCTGCCGCCCGAAAAGCAGCGCGTCTACCAGATGCTGCAAACCACCCACATGCACTGCTCCCCAGACGGCCCGTGGTTCTTCCTGATCGCGCAATCGGAGCAGGAAGCGGGCGCGCCCGTCTACCGTCTGACCTGCATCACGGATACGTCCATGCTGCGCCCGCAGGTGTTTGCGTTGCAGCGCGTTGCGCAGGACGGCCCGGCCATCGGTTTCGCGGCCTCGGAAAAACAGGGCATCGACGCCGCGCTGGCCTCGCTGGCCGAGGAGGACCCGCGTTTCTGGCCGCGTGCCGATAAATACTGGAACGCGCGCGGTGGCAGCCATACGGATGGGGGGGCGTTTATTTTTAGTGTGAGATCGAAAAGCGTAAATCGTAAATCGCAAAGCGTAAATCGAACGTTGGTGTGTACGGATAAGTTTGGGCGCGAAGTGCGGATTGACACCAGTCGTGTACCGTACTCGCGAATCGAAGACCGAGAATCGAAGATCGAAAATTGGAAAACAGGAATTGGGAATCAGGAATCAGGTAACTCCCAACTCCCAATTCCCAATTCCCAATTCCCAATTCCTAAAGCGTCCCCCGTCGCCGCGCCCGTTCGCAATTCGCCATTCTCCCGATCCAACGGCCAGACCGCGGCCCAATCACCCATTACCCCATTACCCAATTACCCCATTACCCAATTATCCAATGACCCATTTACCCCGCTCCTCACAACCTATTCCGACTTCCTGGCCTATTTGCAAAACCTGGAGCGTGCCGCAACGACCGACGCCGGCCGCGCGCACGCCATCCAGACCCTCACCCTGTTGATGGACCGCCGCTACCCGACGGGGGCACTGCGCCGGTCCAGCCTGCTCGCCCTGGCAGACGCCTCCTTCGCCCGCCTGATCGACAATCTCCGCGCCAATTCCTCGGAACATTATCATTTCCATCGCCCCAATGCCCCAATACCCCATCGCCCCATTACCGCCATCCTCGACGCCCGCGCCTACCCTCCCGAAGGCTCCGACTCTTTGGCCAGCGAAATCGTGAAGCTGTACAAACGCGGCTGCCGGAAATTCATCGTTGCACACTGCCGCGGCCACCGTTTCATCGGCAACGGCCTGGGGCCGGATACACGCGGGGTGCGCATCGACGTGTACGGCTCGCCGGGCGATTACCTGGCCTCCGGCATCGACGGCCTGGAAATCCACGTCCATAACAACGCGCAGGACCAGCTCGCCCAGATCATGAAATCCGGCAAACTGGTGGTCTACGGCGATGTGGGGCAAACGTTCATGTACGGCGCAAAGGGCGGGGAGGCTTACGTGCTGGGTAACGCGGCCGGACGCCCGTTGATCAACGCGGTTGGCAGGCCGCGGGTGGTGATCAACGGCACCGCGCTCGACTATCTGGCCGAGTCCTTCATGGCTGGCGACCCGCACAACGGCGGCGGGTTCGTGATCCTGAACGGCATCCGCCTGACCGACGACGGCGAGGTGCTCGATCTGGACACCCCCTACCCGGGCGGGAATCTGTTCTCGCTCGCTTCAGGCGGCGCGATCTACGTGCGCGATCCCCACCGCCGCGTCACCGCGGACCAGCTCAACGGCGGCGAATTCTATCCCTTTGAGCACAAAGACTGGGTGCTCATCGAACCCTACCTGGAAGAGAATGAGCGGCTGTTCGGTATCCCTGTGGAAAGGCTGTTGGAGGTGGACGGCGAAACCCTGCCTCCCGAACGGGTCTACCGCAAGATTGGCCCGGCACAGGTGCGCGCCTTGCAGGCTGAGGAGGTGTGGGTGGGGAAGCATTAAGTGCACGGAGGCGCACCGTATCCGCCTGCCTACAGAGTGCAGCCGCACCCACACCCACCAGCTTCCACATACAAGCACTCGGTCTGAGGTTACCCTGGTGGATTGTCCCCCGTGTATCTGTCAGCCCACCTCTCTACCCCCCGCTTTTCACCCCTTACCTCGCAAATCCGCGTGGCCGGAACTTGTAGCCGTACACCAACATCCCGCGCTCATCCCCGTCTGAGCGGATTTTGCGGGTCACCATTTCGACGGGGGTGCCGATGGCGACCTCCTCGCCGTCCAGATCGGTCAGCTGCGCGGTGACCAGCGGGCCTTCTTCCAGTTTGATCATGGCGACGGTGTACGGCGCGGCCTCCTCGTAACCGGCCGGCGGGTCGTACACGCGGGTATACGAATACACTTCCCCCCGCCCGCTGAACTGGTACAGGTCCTTGGCCTCTTCCCCGCAATCCGGGCAGATGTCCCGCGGCGGGAAAATTTTGGATTCACAATGCGGGCAGACTTCCCCCACCAGCGCGTAACGCTGTTTCTTCAACCGCCAGTGTCGTGCTACTTCCATTTTGGATACCTCCGGTTGTCCTCTGTTTCTCGTACAACGGTCAAATTGTATGCAATTGCTGCTATCAGAAACTATCAGATTCGGTTTCGTTATCGCTCTGCTCAACGTCCGGCTAAGCCGCTCCGGTAGCGGTCACGGAATAAGTATTATTTACGCGGTTGGCGAACTCAAGGACGGGTTTGTGCCACTGCGAACACTGAGTAAGCTCTGTCGGAATGACACACAACCCCTGTCATTCTGAAGGAGCGCAACGACCGTCGGGGCGACCGGCCGGTCGCCCCGACCACCAATAACCACGCGCCGGTCCCCGGCCATCCGTCCCCCGTCATTCTGAGGGCACGCAGTGCCCGAAGAATCCCCCCCCCACCATCGCCGAGATTCTTCGCTGTCGCTCAGAATGACATGAGCAACAGCAGGCATGAACTGCGTAACTCCTGTTAT
>JALUWE010000601.1 GCA_027019845.1 Anaerolineales bacterium
AACGATGGGGATGGGGGGGAAGACGTTCTGCTCGCGGCGGGATTTGATCGCCAGCCCGAAACGCGCGCCGCGCAGGTGTTCCACATGTGCCACGTCGAAAGGTGCTCTTCCATTGTCGTGGCCGATCAATCGGGCGATCTGGTTTACCAGCGCGGGCTGCCAGCAGTAGGCGGCCTGCAAAGGCGTGCGCGTGGGGACGGTGCTGAGGGCGTTGAAATACGAGCGCCAGCGGGGAAGCTCCACGGCCTCCACGCGGTGGCATTCCTGCGCCAGCCGCGCGGCGGCCTCTTTTTCCTCCGCGGTGGTCCACAGCGTCATCACCGTGACGCGGTGGCCGCGCGCGGTCAGGTAACGGATCAGATTGTAGGGCCGCACCCGGATCAGGCTGGGCACATAGGGGACGACGAAGAGAATGTTCATCTGTTGGCCGCCAGCTCGCGGTAGATGGCGTCGATTCTTCCCAGCACCACCTGCCAGTCGTAACGCGCCTCGATCAGTTTGCGGCCATTGGCGGCCAGCCGGGACTGCAACCCGGCGTCCCGCAGCAGACGAACGACCGCGCCGGCAAACCGAGGCGCAGTATCCTCGACCAGAACATCCCGCTCCGGCTGCGCTTCGATGCCCTCCAACCCAATGGTGGTGGTGACGACCGGCATGGCGCGGGAAAAGGCCTCCAGAATGCGCACCCGCATCCCGCCCCCCGCGCGCACCGGCACGACCATCAAAGCGGCCTCTTCCATGTACGGCGCCAGCTCGGGAACGTAACCCGTCACCCGAATAGCGGGATTCTGCGCATCCGCCTGTAAGAAATCCTGGGGCGGGTTTTTCCCGACGATGGTCAGAGTGACCGCCGGAATCTGTTGCTGCACCAGGGGAAACACTTCGTTGAAGAACCAGCGAATACCGTCCGCGTTGGGCGGGTAGTGCAGTGTTCCCAGCGTCAGAATGTTCAGGGAGCCGGGGGTTCGCTGGATGGGTGTCAACTTCGACGAGTCCACCGCGATGGGGATGACGCTGATTTTCGGCTGGCGGGCGGCGCTGCCGTTTGCCGCGGCTTGCAGCAACGCGCGGCGGTCGATCTCGGTGACGGCCAGGGTGTGATCGCACGTGTTGATCAACCTGCCTTCGTAGCGCTTCACCCGCCGCGCTTCGATGGCGATCAGGGGCCGCAAAAACCACGGCGACATCTCCTTCATGCGTTCGACGATGGTCCACACTGCGTTATGGGCATCCAGAATGACGGCAGGCCAGTTGTTTGCAGGCCGATTTGTGGGAGGTAGGGCGAATTGCGCCATGGTGAGCTGGTCTGCATGAATGATGTCGATCCGCTCTTGTGCAACGATGCGCTTCACCAGCGTTCGCATGGCTTTCAAATCATCGCGCTCCACCAGGAAAGGCCGTCCGGTCAACTGGCTGCGCAACAGGTAGCCTATGTCGGCCAGCCGGGAGCGTGTGATGGGTACGGTGTGCAATTGCGCGCAAACCTGCCGCACGGTGTCCAGATAGGGTTCTTCTTCGGGCCGCACGAAGGAGGCCAGCACGATCTCGTGCCCGGCAGCGGACAGATAGCGGATCACTTCCCAGGTTTTCACCTTGGGGCCGGCATCCGGCGGGTAGGGAACGATTTGGGTGAGCAGCAGAACGCGCATGAAAACAGCCTTTATCGCTGAACGACCGGCAGGAAAATATCGAAACTCAGCGGGCGGATGGTGACATCGCCAAAGCTGGCATCCACCTTGTGGGCGACCAGCAAAACCGAGCCGCTCGCCAGGTCGCGCGAGTCGTCTTGCGCGGTCATGTTCCATGCCGCGGGTTCCGGCTGGCCTTGCTCCCAGACCTTGAGCTTGTATTCGCCCAAAGTGCCGGTGACGCGCATCTTGAATATGTAGGGGGTGCCGAACGCGAGTTGCACACTTGGGTCCTGGAGTGGGTCGGATTTGTCCAAACGCAGGGCAAGGTGGTCGCCGTCGCGGTAATAGCCATAGGCCCCGATGTTCCACCAGCCAGTGCGGGGTTGCTCGTTGGCCTCCTGAAAATGCCCCTGCCAGCGCAGGATGATACCCACCCCCCCATCGTTAGGCTCCTGGAGGGCGTGAATGGTGATCGGCACTTCTACCTCGAAATCCTTCCACGCCATCTCGCCAATGGCGATCAAACGGTCGTAGCCCATGACAGCCGGACGCACGCTGTCGGCCTCCAGGGTCCACTCGCCATCCACGATCTGCGCCACCTCGCTGATGGCGCCGACTGTGCTCCAGTCGATGGTGTACGGCTGGGGCCACGGCCTGTTCCCCACCCACTCCACCGTGACGGTGACGACCGATGAGTTGGCAAGCTGGTCTGTGGCCGTGATCACCACCTGGTTGGGCCCCACCAGCAGGTCCTGGTAGTCGATCTCGATGTTGAAATCTCCCGGCGATACCAGCCGTTTGCCATCCGGCCCGATGGAAAGCGAAGAGGCAGGCCCGCCATTCAGCGCGTATACCAGCGTGCCCACCCCGTCGGGGTCGGAGACGTTCCCCAGGATGTTGACCCATTGCTGCGGAACACCGAGCTGGCCGAACACCTGGTAGGTGCCGTACCACACGTCGATCACCGGGCCGCCAGCGCCCAGGCGGGCATTGGATTTGAACCCTCGGGCGGGGGGGCGCAACCCCGCAGACTGTCCGGCAGCGCTGTTCGCGCGCGCGGCGGTGGCGTACAACGCGGAAAACAGCGCGGTCACCACCAAAAAGAGTACCGGCCAACGTTGTATTTTGCCAAAGTTCATGTCTGCTCTCCGGTCAGGTGGAAAAAGGCTTCGAAAATGTCTCGCAAGGAGGCCTGGATGTACCCCTGAAACCAGTTTTGTCTGTGTTGGGGGGCGTGTTGCTGTTGCCGGGCCAGGAACGCGCTGTCCAGCAGCCCGCGCTGAAGGCGGCACCAGGCGTACAAACGCCGGTGGTCGCCGGGGGTGAGGCGCGGATCGGCGGCGTACAAAAGCGCCAGCACACGCGCTTCGGTCGCGGCGTCCGCTTCCTTGAGTAACGAAACGTAGTCCGCGTGCGGCAAGCCCACCCCGGCCCACTCCCAATCCACCACTTTGAGCGGGTTGTCCGCCCGCAGGGGCAGATGAATGTTAGAGCGGTTGTAGTCGCCGTGAACCGGTTGTAAGAGTTCAGGCCGCAGAAAGGTTTCCGGCTGGTAATGGCGCACCAAACGCGGCCAGACACCCAACACCTGGGCTGCCAGGCGGTTCTGGGTGAGATGAATGTATTGCTCCAGATGGTAACGCGCGTATTCGAGCAGAGAATGGGCGTAGTGGGTGTCAAAACGCAAGAGCAATCGCCTGGCTGCGGAGGGCAAACCGTCGCGCAGCGCGGCGTGCAATGCAGAGAGTTCGGCGCCAGCAGCGACGAGATCATCTGCATAAGCCGCCCGGCGATGGGTGAAGCGGATGTCTTCGAGCAGGTAGCGATAGTGCTGTTGGGGGACGATCTCCTGGCTAAGGTACACCTGCGGCAGATAATGGCGCAACGTCCGGCTGCCGGCCTGGTAAATCGAGAATTCGGGCGGGCCTGGGCGCACCGTAAGCCCCTCCAATGCGGCAATGGAAGCCGTGGAGTAGCGTTCATCTTTGTAGATCAGGCTCCAATTTTGCCTGTTTCTGGTGCGCAGGAAAAGGCGAAACGCTCCGGCGGGTTTCCAATGAGAGAGACGGCTATGCGAAACCTGCTCCAGCGCGTGCCCAAACTGCTGGCGGCACAGGCGATCAAGCGTCTCGAAAGCGATCCCTTCCGGCAGGCCGGGTACGATCCGATCACGCTCCAAAAACCGGTACAGCGTCGCGGCGATATACCCTGGCAAAAATTTTCGCAGTTTGCCCAACGCCATCATACCGCCGTCATCTCCACAAGCTCACCAATCCAGGTCCTCGCAATACCCCAGCGCGATCAACGACCGGCCTGCAATGCGTTTGAAGGTGCGCTTTTGCCAGGCAGACCACTGCTGCCATCGCCCAATGGGGTTGAAATCCTTCGGCTTTTCGATCCAGTCCAAGCCCTGTTTGCGGGTCGTGGAAGAACCGATCACCGGCAGGGCATTGATTTTCTCGAACGGATACACATCCGGGTCAAGCCCAAAACGAGCACAGGCCTGGCGCACAAAATTTTCCGGCTGCTGAACAGCCTCCTCGAAACGCGCCAGCCAATATCCGCTTCTTCCGGCATTCTGTTCGTGAAAACGCAAAATCATCTTCGCGCTGCGGTCCCATCTCCGGCACACGTCTGCAAAACGCAGTTGTGTCCAGGTTTTGGTGGTGGAGGCGACCAGGTCGCGGCCATCACGCGTCAACAACAACAGGTTCTCGTGCGGAAAAACATCGAAAAAATAATCCAGGTATTCGACGCCCGGCATCTTGAGCAGCATCCTCTGGCCTGCGGGTACCAGGGAATACAGGTAAGCGATGAAAGAGGCCCCAAAAATGGGCAAAAAATCGTTTTCTTCGATTTTGCCCACGTTCTGGCGGTAGGCCAGAAAAAATTCATCCCGCATTTTGAGAATGTCGCCGGTCAACGGCAGGAACGGAATCTCCCAAATATGATTGGGGTAGGCGTACACGTGGGGGTGCGAACTCAACAACTCGCCCGAATACACCGTGCCGGAGCGCTTCATAATGCCATGAATGATGATGGCTGGCGGGCGGTCCGCGCCACGGAGGGTTTTGGCGGTCTGAAAAGCGTGTTCGCTGATGCGGCCGCGCTGCGTTCTGGGGGCAAAGCCGTCATTCTTGAACACGTATCGAATGTATTTGCGGACGTTGTCTCGGAAGCTTGACTTAACCGGCGGCATTTTTGTCCATGAGGGGGGTCTGTCTCGCCGTCCACCGGCGGTACAACTCCTGCAAAGCGAAACCCGCGAACAACACCAACACCGCGTCCACCGGCAGGCGGTAGCGCACCAGCGTCCAGGTGAGCACGTGAATGCCGGTGTACACCACGCCGAACAACAACAGCAACGCGCCGGG